>CAMDKY010000004.1 GCA_945901245.1 Polynucleobacter meluiroseus
TTTAGAAATCAAGGCGCTGCGTCAAAAAGGACTTAGACATACCACGATGCCCCCAAATGCCAACGATTGAGGCGACCTTGCACTCTGGCATTTTCAATCGCGCTGCGGGTACTCTCGAATTCTTTCAAAACTAAATTGTTCGGCTCATACAGCTCGCAACCTGCACGAATGCGATCCATTGCTGCGCCAGGTCGGACATTTTTAATCAGCAAATCGATGGTTGTTGAGCGAGACTTCAAGCGCTCAAAATAACCAGAGTGCCAATACCGACCCACATCCACCTCGGTAGCGCCTAAACGAATATCAAGCAGGATGCCGTGGCTAGAAATATCAATTACCTTTGTCAACAGTTCCTGACCGGCGCCCAAGCACAGCACAAAACTCAAGTCCTCATCGGCAGGACCCAGCGTGCGGAACTCTTTTCTGCGCTGAATTAAAATTAATTCATTCGGTAGAGGGCAGGTGATGTTTCCATCCTCGGTTAATTTCAAATTCACTGCTAAAAATTGCATCTTTCCAGACTCGCCACACAGCACCACAATCCGCTGCCCCCCAACGATGCTGGTAAGGCCGCCTTCGGGCTTCGTTTCAGGCTTCATCACGATGAGGCCTTGCTTGATGTCCAATAATGAAACCGGTAATTCCCTAGCCGAGCCGTCTACAGGAAATAAACCGGCAAGCGGTTTTTTAAATAATTCGCGCTCTATTGTTTTTGGAATTGCACGAGACTCCACATGAAACTTCGGGTCAACGTTTTTTAATGCTTCAGGTGGGTGTATATTAAATTTCATAGAATTAAATTAAGGCACGCATACTTGACTAAAGACAATGGCTAAAGGACTACCTTCGGGGACCGGGTCATCATTCAAATTAAATCCAGTGTCGGTTTGTAGCATGGGTTTACCTGCTGCATTAAGCTCCGCATAGTTAATGGTGGCCAAGGTAGAGTAAGTATTGCGCACGCAATTAAATAGGATGTTTCGGCGCACCGATACGACGCGCGACTCAAGCTTTCCTTCATTGGCTTTTCGATTGGTGATGACCCATACTTTTTTCCAATCCGGAGGCAACGCCTTGATTGAACTTTTGTAATATCCAATGGAATAGTATTTGCCATCAAAAACCATCATCAAATCATCTTTTGCTTGAGAATGGGCTAGACCAGCCCCAAGCCAACTGGAGACTGCTATAAAAGCAAAATGAGTTAAAAAACGGTTGCCCATGGTTAAAACCATATAAATAGGCAATTATACGGACATCTAGGGGGTAAAAGTAGCCCTCAAAGGGGGATATGCCTTATGGGCATTGTGGCGTCAGAGCTTAGCTCGCCGCCAAGAGGCATCGGGTCCTCCAAGATCCAAACCGCGACTTAGTTTAAAACCCCACTTTAGGCAGTTGGAGCATCCTCAGCATTGCCATTCTCCAGCACTGGAATCGCCTCACCATTAATGACGTGCTTCACCCAATAGCGCGCTGCAGCAATATTGGTTGTATAAAAAGCAATTTTGCTACTCTTTTCGATGGTGTAAAAGCGCTCGCCTCGGATACGGTGCTCGGTAATGACTGGATTTTCCATGATGTGAAATGCCTGTTTATTCTATCGTTCTCTTAATACGGCCATACCGGCTCTTTTGATTAGCCCATTATTGCAGGGGATTGACCTGCTCCCCGCTAAAACTCCTTAAGCCATTAATTTATATAGCAATTTATCCAGTGCTTCTGGTTAGAATGGGGGTATGTTTTGCGAACTGCACTTTCTAAACTGGATGGTAGATAGAACAATACCCAATGGCCCTGACTCCAGGACCCTAGCCATTGGTCGTCCCTAAGTCCCATCATGGCTATATCGCTCAATAATCGACTTAGCCCTCAGGTCAGCCTCACACCGCAACTGCAGCAGGCCATCAAGCTCTTGCAACTATCCAATAATGAACTCGAGCAGGAATTAGCAAAAGCAGCAGAAGAAAACCCACTCTTGGAATTCGAGCCCAACCCAGAAATCGAATCGAATCTCAGCCAATCCAATGAACGCATTGAACTACCCCAAAATAATTGGTCCAACAGCAATCCAGTAAGTCATGATGATGAAGAATGGGTCGAGCGCCATGAACGCGTGGCGCACAAGCAAACCCTGCTGGAATACTTAGAAGAGCAAATTCAGTTACTGAACATTCCCAGCCAAGAGCAGTCCCTCCTTGCCTACTTAGCCGGATGCCTTGATGACAGGGGCTACTTGATGGATGATCTGGAATCCATTCATAGCGAAATTAGCGCTCAATTGATGGGTAGCGCTCTGAGCGCAATGGAGCGCATCGAATCGGGCTTAAAAAAACTACAGACCCTTGACCCCCCGGGCGTTGGTGCCCGTAATCTCGCCGAGTGCCTCTCACTGCAAATTGATCGCATCCTTCAAGAAGGAAAAAACAATGCGGACGAATGGGGGCTGGCAAAACGCATTGTGAATACGCACTTAAATCAAGTGGGTTCTAAAGATTGGCTCAAGATAAAGCAAGCCTGCGGCAAATCCCAAGCGGAAGTCATGAAGGCGGTTGAATGCATTCGCAGCTTGCAACACAATCCGGGCGGTCAATTTGATCGCGAACATGATCAGTGGGTCTTGCCCGACGTGGTCGTCAAAGCAAGCCGCGGAAAGTGGGTAGTGGAATCCAATCCTAGTGCCAAGCCCCGCATCTCCCTCAACGCAGAATACGCCAGAATCCTCAACGAAAATGGCGGGAAAAAAGCCGATGGCGGATTAAAACAAAAAATGCTGGAAGCGAATTGGATCGTAAAAAATATTGCGCAGCGAGAAGAGACCATTCTGAAGGTGGCTCAAGAGATCGTGGCTCGCCAGCAAACCTTCTTCTCCTTGGGCGCAGTTGGCATGCGTCCGCTTGTACTGCGAGAAATTGCCGAAAGCGTGAATATGCACGAATCAACCATTTCACGCGTGACGACCCAAAAGTACTTATCGTGCCCGCTGGGCATTTATGAATTCAAATACTTTTTTAGTAGCCAGCTGAGTTCGGAAAAAGGCGGGGCTATTTCATCCACAGCGGTGCAAGCACTGATCAAGCAAATTGTAGAGAGCGAATCCACTGCAAAGCCGATCTCGGACACCCATATTGCAAAATTATTGAATGATCAAGGCTATGTCATTGCCAGAAGAACGGTAGCAAAATACCGCGAGTCGCTGCGTATTCCTGCGGTACACCTGCGCAAAGAATAAGGCTCACGGAAAAATGTGAATGCTGTTTTTTCCTGATTTTTTTGCTTGGTACATGGCTCGATCAGCTTGATCAATTAAATCGTTGATTGATGTTGTTCCATCCGCTCCGATTGCAATACCAATACTGGCACCCAATGTGAACTCAATCGAGTGATCGGAATGTAAGTGCAAGGGTGCGGTGATAATTCTAAGCAAACGAGCGGCCAGCTCGATCACCAATTCCGGTTCGTGCACGCTCGCAAACGCCACAATAAATTCATCACCCCCCCAACGCACCGCCATGTCGTCAGGTCTAATCGCACTCTGAATGCGGGCGCCTACTGCAGCCAAAACCCGGTCGCCAATCGCATGTCCATATTGATCATTGATCCGCTTAAACCCATCTAAATCAATAAAGTAGAGGGTCAAGGCGGTTTTCGCATTGTCTGCAGCCAAATGCTTTGGCGAAAAACGATCCACAAGACTGGCTCGCGTCAACATTCCGGTTAATTCATCTCGATTGCTCATCTCCACCTTATGCTCGCCATCCAGCAATGCCATCAGCATGCGGCGCTGAAATGCCGTCGAGCTCGGATCTTGGCGCAAGGCATCGATCACGTCTTGACGATTTGCCGTCTGCAGAACTTGCTGTAAGTTGGCCAGGTGGCGTTTAAAGAGAACTGCAGTTCGCTCTGGATTGAGCTCCATGAAATCCAGCTTTGAGTCCAAAGCCTCGGGCGTCAGATCCGCTGGAGTGATGGCCGAGGGTAAGGCAGTGGTTTTGCTGAGCGCCATAACTGACTTCAGCTCACAAAAAATTATTTACAAATCGTATTTTTAACATCGCTCTCGATGCTTCCAGGATCAATGGGTATCGGCTTGGATTTATTCTTCTCAAAATACACTTCATTGAGCGATCCCGTCTTCGCATCAAAAAACAGATAGGATGTTCGATAGTAAAAAAAAGAATTTTCTTTGCATTCCATAGCGCCACTCGCGCTGAATAAATTGAAGGGCTTGCCTCCCGGAGCAATCTGGTCCTTATTAAAGTGGGCTGATACGGTATACCAAACAGTAGGACCCTCAGCCTTACCCCAGCCCGCCAGCAAATACAGGGTAGTTTGGGCATTTTTACTGAGGACGATATCGCTATCGTTGTTCGCTTTTTTTACCCCTTTAGACTCAGTGACCTTGTTCATGCCGGATTCCAGCGGGGGCTTTGCATCCGTAGCGCAGGCCAAGGTCAATAAAGCACAAGCGATACTGAAACGAAAGATGGGTTTGCATTTGCTAAAGCAGGCGCTCATTTGGAGTCCCCCGCAATCTGCTTAGCTGCCCATCCCTCAAATGCTGCTGGAATTGCTTCACCTTCCATTAAACCAAAATACCGTGTTTTGCCATTTTCAATCGTAGCGGCATAAACACGACCCTTGCTGGGATCAATTAAGTATGCAGCTTGCGATAAGGCGCACCCCAATTTTTGACACCCCGCACCAAAAATAGCTGGCCCCACATAAACTAAAGCTACGCTGTCTTCTAAGGCAGTAATGAAGGCTTGATAGCTGCTGCCGAGCAGATATTGAAATAAGGGTTCATTTACAGAGCGCTGAACAAACTGAAGTGAGGGGCCGCCGACAGCCAGTGGAGAATAGGTAGCGATCTGCTTACTTAAATTACTAAACTGCTCACTTTGCTCGCCCCGCAGCACCTTTGTTGCCTCTTGCTGGCTTGATTCAGCGGTGTATTCCCAGACTTTAAAAATGAAATAAATAAGCACTAAAGTGGCTAAGGCATACAGCAAGACCTTAGCAACTTTTTTTGCTAAAAACACTACCCGACTTAGAATTGTTTGGGATTTGCTATCCATGCTGCGGGTCATCTTACAGAAGAAATCATTCAGGTTTAGGCCATCAGAGGGCCTCAGCATTACTATAAAGCATAATCTTTGGGTTTCCAGCAATTAGTAAGTTAGTAGCAAGATTTGCAATAATCTACGAAATGCTTCAATGTCGCCGAGCTTATGCTTCAAACGATTCGCACAAACACTATTTTGGGATAAATATGGGTACTTTGGATGATGCAATCAAGGAACTAAAAGCAGTTAATGCGCAATTAGCTGAGATTAGCGCTAACCTTGCCCAAAGGGATCGCAAATCCGATGAAAGTCTGAACGTCATTCGCAAGGACCTCTGGAATATTAAAAATATTGTGGCAGACGAAAACATTCAGAATAAGATTGTCCAAAAGGGGGTGGAACGAGCGCTTGCAAAAGTCTTTGGATACCTCTTCCTTTCTGGACTCATGTTGTATGTTGTTGGTAAATTTTTGATCTAAATCGGTATCTACTTTAGCGAATAAGCCCATGACGACCCCGGAATTCAACGAGCGCCAAAAACGCTACCGACACATAGCGAAGTCCTTAGAGTCGGCAAGTCAAGAATACGAGAGCGCCGCCCTGGGTCTTGAACAAGGGATTAGCGAGGAACACATCCATCGTCATGTTAAGAATGGGAATGCAGCGCTTGAATCCGCATTTCCAGAGCTATTTGCCCCACCAAAGCCCTCGGCTCCGCCCAAGCTTGCTCCAGCTCCGCGTGACTACACCAACCTGAAGGTGTTATTGATTGCTTTGCTGGTTTTGGGATTACTGTATGCCTTCGTTGCATTCGGTCCTACCGGCGACTTAACCAAGACGTGGATGCTGCAAGATTTACAAAAGAACGTCGCTTATCCAAAGTAAGCGCGTTGCTGTCTTTGGTAGTGGATTTTATGGCGCAGCTGCTGTGGATTCTTCAGTTGTGCCCAAAACACTTAATAGCCATCCGCCTTTTTTATCGGCAACACATTATTTAAGCTTGAGTCCCCTTGCTCCCCTGCCAAATGCGCCAATGAATCCGAAAGCAAGCACTTCAAATTACCGTTAACCTTGGCATCTGGATGTACGTTAATCTGTGAATACGTCACATCTCCATTCACGATCGCTCCCGGATAAATTTCTACACGGCCTTTGGCATAAACCGAACCCTCGATACGTCCAATAATGATGGCATGGGAGCTGTAAATATTACCCTCGATAAAGCCTGTTTTACCAATGACAGCGGTGTAGCCCTCATCTGATCCAGCAGAATCTTCCTCTTGATGCATGTCTCCAATGAGGTGGCCAGACAAGAGCACATTCCCACGGTGCGTGAAATCTCCCTTAATCGTAGAGCCGCTGCCAATCGTGCTTGCATAACTCAGTTGCGTGTCGGCCATTGGGCCTTTTTTGGAAAACTCGAACATGTCAACACCTCATTAAATAAGCGCGCACGGTAGCGGGCTATCAATTGACCTCGACTAACTTCACTTGCTTAGATCCTGCGTTTGGCAACCGCACTCTCCACCCCTGAAAAAACATTTCTACATTGTCTAAATCTTGCCCAAGAACCGTGAAAGGCGAGACGCCTTTAAAGGCATGGGCAGTGTTTGCCTCTAATGCAATGACAAGTTGCTTGCCACCCCCATCAATAAAACAGATGGTCTGCTTAATTAATGTTTTTATATTAACAGTGTCGCCGGCCTTGCTTGGGCTCGAAGTTTGATAACTGAGCAATTGCCCATCCTGCTTGAAGGGGCACTGGCCTGCTTCCGCAACCATTTCAGGGGGTTTAGTTTCTTGACTCGCCTCGGCTGGCGTAGTTTGCGCTTCGGCTTTTGCCTCATCACTAGCCGCCTTTAGCGGCTCAGCAGGAAGAATTTCGAGTGGTTTTGCATCACGCTCAAGCAGTGAAGCGACCTGGTATGCAATATCGTATTTTGAGTTCAAGCCGAACACAATTCCTGCAAGCGCAATACCAAGGGAAAGGAAGGCGATTGATTTCATCGAAAAACGAGCTCCACCCCGCGTATTGGCCTCCGCTAATTCCCCACCCACTTTTTCTGTCAGCAACTCTTGCCACTCCAAGCGCTCCGTTATTGCAGGATTAACTGAGTTCTTAGCCGAGCTAGTCGATAGACCATCTAGCGCAGATGAAGCAGTCTTTTCAGAGGGAGCGCCCTCATTGGACTCATTTTTACCCTCGCTATCTAAGGACTCTTTATCTTCCCCTTCTGCACCCACCACAGTTGCGCGCGGGTAAATGAGGTAGTCGGATTCGGAGAGGTTCAGCACAGTGCCGACGCGTTTTGCGGCATTGATTTTGAGTTTGAGGCTGTAGAACGAGGTCATGCCCCCCTCTTCTAACTCTAAAATCATCTTGGCAGATAAACAGCATAAGTTCGCTAACTCATTGCGCTCATAACGACGCGCTTCCCTTGCCGCCTTTAAGGTGGATCCAATCACCTCAGGTAGGGGAGTGTTTTTTTCTGGCGGCATGCCTTTTATCCTGTTATTTACTGCACCGCAATAAAATAGGCTACAGTAAAGCGAAATCTGTCTCTTTTATTGATTCTGTCAAATCTTAGCAAATTAGCCTGCTTTGCAGGAAATTTATTCGGCATGCAACTTAAAACGTATCAATTTCAACTGGTAATATAGCCGAATTCAACAGATAACTCTTCTCCACAGAGGAAAAATAGCAAAATGCAGCTTATTTGGATTTCAGGGTCTACATCGACCATGAAACAAATCAAAATAACCGGTAGAACCCTGATCAAAATTGCCTTTTTGTCTATTAGTGCATTTTTGATATTCGGGATTAGCATCCATTTCTTTGGTTTTCGGGTGGCCATTCGCTTTAGCCCCGAAATGACGAAAGAAATGGGCGGCGTGATCACCCGCAAGGAAATGGAGGAGATTGAAGCCCATTACCGTGAGAATCTACAAGCCCTTCAGAAACAAATTCCCTTAATCGAAAGTAAGATTGGCGAACTGAAAAATCTGAAAGACCAGTTCTCAGAACTATCGACCCCCACTACGACGAAAAAATAAGGCCTAGATCGAGGGCCGGCAGCTGATTAAATAGTATTGTCTTATGGCCAGAGTGTTATATGATGGTTTTACATTTATTACTTCAGGAAATATGATATGACGGATAACAATCCTAAAGGTTCTCTTTTTGTTGGTGAAGGTGTTATTGTTAAGGGTACATTCGAGGTGCCGGAGATGGCCGTCGTCGCAGGGCTAGTCGAGGGTGAGCTGAATACCAAGGAAGTTTTAGTGGACACCTCCGGTATTGTGAACGGGCGAATCAATGCCGAAGTGGTTGAAATTCGGGGCGAAGTCACGCAAGGCCTGCACGTAACCAATCACCTTAATGTGCGCTCGAGTGCCAAAATTACTGGACTGACCCAATACGCTGAAATGAGTGTTGAAAAAGGCGCCAAACTAAGCGGTGAGCTTCGGGTGATTGACTCTATCCCATCGCCCACCAGCTACTCGTCTTCCAGCAGCCAAAGCTATCAGAATACGGACTCTAGCGACGCCGAGTAAGTGGCTTTCAGCCTTCATCGAAATACCCCTTAGTGGGGTATTTTTATTTATAGGCCGCTATTTTTTGCCGCCATTGCCTTCATCATCGAAAGCATTTGGAAATAGGGTGGCGGGGGATCATTAAATTCAGAATTATCAAATGCAGTAATTCGTGTCTTATCAATTGCCTTGAAAATTTCGGAATCAAACTGAATGCCTCTGGGCGCCTCATCCAGACTATACGAATCTGCGTCAACCTTAGACACCATTTTCACTACTTCAGCCCTGCCCGCCTCAATCCGCACAATCCAAATATCGGTATAGCCGGTGGTGTCCCGAAACAGAGTCCAGCGCCCCCAACTCACATCGTCATCCTGCATATAGGAATCTTGCTCTAATACCCGCAATACGCTACCGCTGTACTTAAATAGAGCGGATAAATTTTCATTAATGTCGTTCATAAAGTAATGCATTTTGATCGCATCATCAAATGCGGGCAAGCCGAGTTCCGCCAGATGCTGCTCGTATTTTTTAAACGACCGATTGCAACCATCTACCCGCATTTCTGGGTTTATTTCGCTTGGTTCCACAGGCTCTAATTGCATATGCGCTTCATATGCTTGGCTGGCCTGTAGGCTAATGTTTGAAAAAAGACTTAGCGACTCAGGACTAATTCCATAGGTATTAAACCAATGCTTTTCAATGTCCAAACAAGCCTGCGCTAACTGTGCATGCAGAAGGTCATCCTTTGGAAAATCAGCTTCGCAGGCGTAAAGTTGATCAACCAAACGCGCTACTCCCCCATCGGATTTTGGGCTACTGGCATGCCAAAAGTCTTGGAAGCTATCGTATTTAAATCGCGCGCAATAAAACTGGAAAACGTTCAGGTCAAATTGCAATTGGCCCATAAAGGAGGGCTTACCTTTTACTAAATCAAATAATCCCATAACTGCCTATTCCTAATGTGGAGTATATGAATGGATGGCCCAGCAAGAAGGCTTTACCTGCTTTTAATCTTGCTCCAATTGGCCTGAAAAATTGCTGCCGAATCAGACGATCCCTCGGGCTCTTCACCATTTCTGGAGATCATTAAGCCATTTAATTTAGCGCCGTGCTCAATTCCCAACTGGCCATAGGTAATGTCGCCCCGGACTTCAGCACCCTCATGCAACTCGACGCGCTCGGTAGCATAAATATTTCCCTCGACTCGCCCCGCAACCAGAACTCGAAACGCAAAAATATCACCCTGCACCACGCCGGTTTTACCCAGTGCAATACTCACGCTCTTGCCCTGACGCGCTTCGATATTACCAATGACGCGCCCGTCAATTCGCAGGCTCTCATTGGCAACTAACCTACCATGCACCTCGGTTGCGGGTCCTATGATTGTTTCAAAGGACTCCATGGTGGGCTGCAAGAACTTAATCGATTGGGATTTTTTTTTGAAGATCATCTTTCATTTTCCTTTGGGCGCCATCCCTTTATTTTGGCAGGGGATCCATTCTAGCTTCATTTGACTAAGTCAAACAGGCTCAATTCAGGCGGGGAAAATGAATTTAGTTAGTAATTACAAACTTTTTTAAGGCAACGCACTTCTTACAGTAAATTGAGGCAGTACCTCAGCATCCAAAAAGCTAGAACAATCCTATTTATTCCAGGGGCCGTGGAATCATCGCCTTTTCCAAGTGGCCCAGCTATTGGGCTTGCCAACTGTAGCCGCGTGCCCGCATGCAGGCGCGATACAACTCTGGGTTGGTCTGTACGCCAGCGTATCCGCTCGCCCCACCCCACCCTGGCCCCCATCCCGGACCCCAACCAGAGCCCCAGCCAGGAGAGCCACTGAGGTAACTAAAGGGCTGCTGGGCTTGCTGTAAACAAGCGTACTTATCTTGATCTACCTGAAGCGGCTGTGTGCTGTCTTTAACCCAATCCCCTGCAGGCGCAGCGCAGCCACCTAGCAATAGTGTCGCCAGCAGCACCCCTGAAAGGATGGGGTTTACAAGGTGCGTGTACATGGCCATGGTGTTATTGGATTGTCTTTACTCAATGGGTTTACTCAGTTGCTCTCGATCGCCTGCTGAAAGCCAACACCACTCGCCCTCTTTGAGATCGGCTGGCATGGGGTAGTTTCCGATCGAGGATCGATGCAATAGAGCGACGTGATTGCCTGCTGCAGCGAGCATGCGCTTCACCTGGTGATAGCGCCCTTCCACAATCGTCATCGCCAAACGACGCTCATCCAGTAGGGTACATGCTTTAGCAAAACAAGGGCTGGGATCATCATCCAAAATAACGCCACCCAGTAAGTGATCAATTTGCTGTTGGGTGATCGGCTCAGCTGCAGTGATCTCATAGACCTTGCCAATATTTTTCTTAGGGGTGGTCATGCGGTGAATAAATTGCCCATCATCCGAGAGCAGCAATAAACCAGTCGTGTCTTGATCAAGGCGCCCAACGCATTGCACTGCTCGTTCAATTAAGGGTCTTGGTAAAAGGCTATAGACGCTCGGGTGATGCTTGGTCTTATGGGAGCATTCGTAATTGGCGGGCTTATTAAAAGCTATGTAGGCTTTTTCGTGATAAACCCAATCGACGCCTTCAACCCGGAGCACCAGACCTTCAGGGTCCATTTTGATTTCGGGATCATCGGCCAAAATACCATTGATCTCGACTAAATCGGCATAGACTAAATCACTGCAATAACGGCGCGTGCCAAAGCCTTGGCTAAAGAGTATTTTTTCGAGCGTAAGGGGTTTAGCCATGCAATGGGAATGAGTTCAGTGAATATCTGCTTAGCAGAATACACCGATCAACCCCCTACTAGCACAGCCGCCTCTAGCCTTTGTATTGCTCGACGTGAAAGGTGGCTTTTTCTAAGGCGTCGACCGCATCAATGCCCACCATGTCGGCGCCTAAATCCTCAACGAGTTCGGGGTTTTGATTAAACACCGGGCTGCCAATCATGATGCCAACATGGGGATTTAAGGATACCGATCGAACTTCGTCAATCATTCGCTTCAAATCTGGAAATTGCTCACGCACGCTTGCGGATAAGCCAACGACATCGAACCACTGCGTCTTGGCCATCCGTAAAATATCGGCTTCGGTTGCGGCTAGCTCACCCCACACACGCCAACCGGCACGCGCAAAAAACTCCGACACCATAAAAAGGCCCAAGGTGTGTTGTGAGCCTGGTAGAGGCACTAGCATGACTCTTTTCCCTTGCTGTTTGTACTCGGCATACTCTTGAAACATCGGGCTTAAGTCATACATCAATTGCTTGATGCGCCATAAAGCCACTGTGACTTGCGTAAAGTCAGCATCGTCGCTTTCCCACATTTCACCGAGTTTGCGTGCCACTGGAGTTAAGAGATTGAGGTAGACCTCTTCCAACTCGATTCCATTCGCGAATAATTCTTTAACGTAGCTTGCCGAAGGAGCGGCATCGTCCTTCAAAAGCAGAATTAACAACTGATCAATGTGCGCGCCATTAATGCTAGGGTGCGCTGGCACATTGAGCTGACCATTTTCCAATCGGTCAGCCTGTAAGTGGTGCTCAACAATATGCGGCAGGATATTGCCTTCAATCGTTTTTACCAAGGAGCTTAAATACTCTTCCGGGGTACATGCCTTCGATAAGGGGTGCGACTCAATCGGGCTATTGGCACCCGAATCGATTGGCGCATCGTTGGTCAAGCAATCCGCCCACGCATTGCGCTGCGCATTATTGATTGGATCAGGCCCACCGGAGACTGGCTTGGTCTTAACGACCAATTTCTCGCGCGCTAAGTCAACTAAGCTAAGAAGCTTCATGTTATTCGGTTAAATGGTCCCACCAGATCATTTGTACGCAGAAAAAATTAATTTACGTTAATGGTTGAGGGCAGTTAAGAGATCCAGGTAAGTGAGAGAACTTACGTTATAAAGGGTTTTTTTCTTTCCCGCACGGTCTCCAATACCACTAAGGGATTACCTTAATAGGCACTTTCACATCATAAAAAATAGTGTGCCTCAGAATTGCCCGCGAATCTGTAATTAATGTGCGTCGCTGGATTTACTTTGTTCATTGGATTCAGGACTTAAGCCGTAGCGCTTAATCAAGGTCCAGATGTGTTGGGGGACCATATTCTTAATTTTCTGCGGCGCCATTTGCCGTAAGTGCAAAACCGACTCTATACCCTTCATCTCAACGCGGGCTTTAGCAAATTCGAGTCCGCGGGGACCAAATCGCGGCATCACCCAAGCCATGATCGGACGCAAAAAACTCGGCATGCGGTTTACAGGCAAGCCTCCAGCAGCTAATTTGACGTTTTTCATAAAACCTTGCACTGCCGAGATGCGTTTACCCGCGGTAGTAACTGGCTCCAAGATGAGCTCGGGCGCAATTAAATCCAAGACAGCCTGTCCACGAGAATTACGCACAATCACCCACTGCGCGCCCGTGCCTGCCATATATCCCACTGTGATATCCGATAAGGCATTGACGTAATCCACGCAGGTTTTGCAGGTCAACGGAAAAAAATCACTGGGTAAATCGGATAAAGGCAAATTGAGAAAGGGGATCTCTTGTTTTGTGCCATTCTTAAAACGCAATTCCACTTTATAGTCTGCCCGAAACTCCAAGTAAGTAATGCTATCGGGATCTTTATTTAACAAACTCAAAAAGTGATGAAAGTGTTCAGTCGTCGTATTGTCTGAGCACGGCGAACCCACAATCAGGAGTTTTTCAAAACCCAGCTCCTGCTCCAATGCGCGCGCCGCATACACTTGGCACGGAATACCAATCATCGCCACTTTTTTATGGCCGGCTTGTTTGGCGAGTTCCAGGTACTGCACTACGGGCGCATAACCCATACGCATACCGCGGCACTGCGCCATATCCGCTGCCTTGGTCACAATAATCGGTACGGGTTTCCAGCGGTCGTGGGAATCACCCGTTACGGTCACCACGGCATCCACAATGCCTTTTTCAAGGAGTAACTCACCAATGCGTGTGATGATGCCGGTCCACTGCGCTCCGACTAAAGGCGCTTTCATCTGCGCCCGTGCCATGCTGAGGTAGGGGCCGAAAAAGACCTCATCGGATTCAATCAGATTGCGCGGGCGGCCATGCACTACAGTTTCGAAACCGGGATAGTCCGGCTGAATAAATTGGCATGCGGAACCGCAGCGCTTAGGGTCGCTACTACGTGAGACTCCACAGTCAGTGCATAAATCCCGATAGGGTGCTGCTGCCGCTTGATTTACGACGCTGTCGAGCATGCCTCAATCGCAAAACGGGTTCGTACTCGAATCTCAATCTGCTTAGCTGATAAGCCATACAGATTCATCAGCGAAGGGATATCGCCATGCTCGGTAAATTGATCAGGTAAGCCAATTTGTAAAGCCGATACCTGAATATCTTGCTCTGCTAAATATTCTAAACAGGCGCTGCCCGCACCACCCATCACGCAACTGTCTTCGACGAGTACGATACCATCATGGCTCACTGCAATCGTTTTAAGTAATGCTTCATCGAGCGGTTTTACAAAGCGCATATTGACCACCGTGGCATCGATTACCTCCGCCACTTCCAGGGCGGTATAGAGCATCGGCCCAAAGCAGATAAAGGCAATGCGCTTAGCAGGTTTACCTTGGATAGTCCGTTCTACATGGCCTTTACCTATCACCATCGCCTCAAGTGCAGTGCCTGCATCCGGGCCCTGACCACTGCCGCGGGGGTAGCGAATCGCCGATGGGCCATCGAAGGCAAAGCCGGTTGTCAGCATATCGCGACACTCTTGCGCATTGGCGGGCGTCATCACCAGCATATTGGGCAAGCAGCGCAGGTAGGCAATATCATAAGCACCTGCATGCGTCGCGCCATCGGCACCGACCATGCCCGCCCGATCTATCGCAAAGACCACGGGTAAATTTTGTAGCGCCACATCGTGTACCAATTGATCGTAACCGCGTTGTAAGAAGGTGGAATAAATCGCAACGACGGGCTTTAATCCCTCACAGGCAATACCGGCAGCAAACGTTACGGCATGTTGCTCGGCAATACCCACATCGTGGTAGCGCGCCGGAAAGCGGCGTTCAAATTCCACTAGGCCAGAACCTTCGCGCATGGCGGGCGTAATACCAATCAAGCGCTCATCGGCTGCCGCCATATCGCATAACCAATTGCCAAACACCTGGGTGAAGGTTTGTTTGGACGGCTTACTGGGCTGTATTCCGATTTCAGTATTGAATGGACTAGGGCCATGGTAGGCAATTGGATCGGCCTCGGCGCGATCGTAGCCTTTGCCCTTTTTGGTCACAATGTGTAAGAACTGAGGGCCCTCCGTCTTGGCGAGCTTATTAATATTCTCGAGCGTAGCAACGAGGGCATGAATATCATGCCCATCAATTGGGCCATAGTAATCAAAACCAAATTCTTCAAAGATGGTGGCTGGGCCCACCATGCCTTTGGCATGGCCTTCGAGTCGCTTGGCAAACTCCCGTAGCGGCGGCGCGTACGACAGTACTTTATCTAGACCGCGCTTGGTGACTGCATAGGCTGAACTGCTGATGAGTTTTGCAAAGTAACGATTGAGCGCCCCTACTGCTGGTGAGATGGACATTTCGTTGTCATTCAGAATCACGATCAGTGGCACATCTTTGCGCACGCCAGCGTTGTTCATCGCCTCAAAGGCCATACCCGCACTCATCGAGCCATCGCCAATCACGGCGACTACCGTGCGATCCTCCCCTTTGGTCTTGGCTGCAACTGCCATACCCAATGCTGCTGAAATGCTAGTCGACGAATGGGCTGTACCAAAGGCATCGTATTCACTCTCTGAACGGCGCGGAAACCCCGATAGGCCATTGAATTGACGCAAACTCGCCATGCCTTCGCGACGACCCGTCAAAATCTTGTGCGCATAGCTCTGGTGACCCACATCCCAAATGATCCGGTCTTCTGGGGTGTTGAGCACATAGTGGAGTGCCAAGCTCAGCTCAACCGTACCCAAGTTAGACGACAGGTGTCCGCCGGTTTTAGCGACTGACTTTAGGATGTACTCCCGCAGATCATGAGCAAGTTGTGGCAATTGACTAGGGTCGCAATCCCGCAAGTCCTGCGGGGATCCAATGGTCTCTAAAAGATTGGTTACTTTAAGCATAGCGACCTCACTGTCCTATTTGTGTCCATACATGCTGGAAATCATTTTTTTGTAATCATCCAACTCATGGGCAGGACTTGTCTTTAAAGCATGAATTGGTGCATGCATTAATTTATTCGCCAAGGCTTGGGCCATGGTCGCCATCACATCCATCGGATCATCGCCCTTCGCCAAACGCCGGCGCGCTTTTTCCAATTCAATTTGCTTAAACTGCTCGGTTGATTCTTGCAGTGACTGAATAATCGGCACGACGGTACGACGCTCAAGGGATTCATAAAACTCACTTACGCCCTGATCAATGATCGACTCTGCTTCGGTCACTGCTTGCAAACGGCTTTCTTGGCCGGCTTGCACTACCTCACCCAAATCATCTACCGAATACAAGTACACATCCCGAATCGATTTAATTTCTGGCTCGACATCGCGTGGCACAGCCAAATCGATTAAGACCATCGGCCGGCGATTGCGTGCTTTTAATGCGGTTTTAATCATCCCCATACCAATGATGGGCAAGGAGCTCGCAGTACAGGAAACCACGATATCAAATTGATGCAATTGGCTTGGTAGGTCTTGCAAAGCAAACACCTCGGTAGCGATGCCTTGCTGCGTAAACACAGCCGCCAATTCATGGCCCTTTTCAAGAGTACGATTAGAAATCGTAATTTGCTTGGGCTTGCGAGTTGCAAAATGATTAGCGCACAAGGAGATCATTTCACCGGCGCCAATAAAGAGTACTTTGCTATCGGCAATGTCGCCAAAAATACGTTCACTTAAGCGCACAGCGGCACTGGCCATGGATACTGATTGGCTACCAATTTTCGTATTGCCCCGAACCGCTTTAGCAACCGAGAAGGTCTTATTGAAGAGTGGCTTTAGGTAAGAGCCTAAGGTACCAACCTCATCGGCATGCTGCACTGCTTGTTTCATCTGCCCGAGAATTTGGGTCTCACCCAGTACCATGGAATCTAAACCACACCCGACGCGGAAGGCGTGCTTTACAGCCATATTCTCTTTAGCTGAATAGATGTAGGGTTTCAGTTCATGGCGGTGCATATTTTTTTGCGCTAAGAGCCAGTCAATCGCTTTCGCTTCTAAGTGATTGTCGGTGTAATCCAAATCATTGGCAGCGCAATAAATTTCCATCCGATTGCAGGTCGACAATATGGCAACCTCGGGCGAGCTCGCTGCATTGGTACCTTTGAGATAGGCCCGCAAATCCAGCAAGGCATCGCGTAACACCTCAGGCGCAACAGCTACACTCTCCCGAATATCAATCGGTGCGGTGTGGTGGTTTACGCCTAGGTTGAGTAGTTTCATCGTGATATCTGCTTAAGCAAACGGTCCATTGAGGCGAATCGTTTCCCAATTCAGGGCCATGGCAATCGAGACCCACACTAAGTAGGGAGCCATCAACCATGCTGCTAGGGTCGATACCGGAATCATCACCACAATAATGGCGGCTACCGATGCCCACAAAAAGACTGCTTCGATCATTGACCAATCAGGGCGGTGCAGCTTGAAATACAACACGCTCCACAGAATGTTGAAAGCGCCATTCAAAAGGAATAAAACGCTCACCATGAATTTTTTATCAGCACTCGGATGACGACTCCAAAACTCGAGCCAGGCAAACGCCGATGCAATAAAGATGCAGATCCACACCACGCCAAAGGCCCAATCGGGTGGTTTCCATGGTGGCTGCAATAAGGCTTTGTACCAAGCCCCTACTTCAGTTGCAAGCCCGCCTGCAATGGCCACAATCAAAACCCAGGCCGCGGCAGCGAGTACATGCTTTTGAAGAAGGAAGTCTGTTGTGTTCATACTTTAGGCTTTGGCGATCCCTAGTAGATGACCCATGTCTTTAAAGAAAATCTTGACGTGGGCCAGTGGCTTCTTGCGCACCAGCTTTTTATGCATGTATGACTCGAAGGTCAGCTTTTGCACATCCTTGTCTTCGCACATCTTTACAAAGCTCTCGCGGCGTTTATTAGTGGTGTACCAAAAGTACTGCATGATGCCCAACACAATAAAGGTCAAACGGTGCTCTTTCATGAAGCGCTTGCGGGCCAGTTGCAGGCAGGCAGGATTCCTGCTTTCTAAAAATTCCATAACCGCTTCGCCAGCCAGTTGACCACCAAGCATGGCGTAATAAATGCCTTCACCCGATGCGGGAGCGACTACCCCAGCGGCATCCCCGGCGAGAATCACCTGCTTACCGTCGTCCCATTTTTTGAGGGGCTTCATTGGCAGGGGCGCGCCCTCATGGCGGACAAGCTCGGCATTTTCAAGGCCAATTTCTTTACGGAGCTTACCCACCGCATGGCGCAATGAGAAACCTTTGTCTGCACTACCTGTTCCTATGCTTAAGGTATCGCCGTGGGGAAATACCCAGCCATAAAAATCGGGGGACAGGGGTTTTTGATAAAACACATCGCAGCGATCCGGGTTGTACGAATCGGGCTTCACTGCGGGTGTCTTCACAATCTCATGATAGGCAAAGACGTAGTTGGCTTCGGCGCATCCCTTCACGCCGGCGCTGCGGCCCACTTGGGATTTAGCACCGTCAGCACCAATTACCGCCCTTGCCAAGATGCTATCCATTGCACCTTCAGCAGTTGACTTGTTATCGCGCACCTTAAAGTGAATGCGCGCCAAGTCACCTTCGCGCGTTAACTTCTCAAAAATACCATCGCGTCGCTCTGCGCCGTGCTGCACCGCGCGGTTACGTAACCACTCATCGAATTGCGAGCGGTCAACCATGCCGACAAAGCCATTTTCAATCTGGATATCAACCTTCTTGCCGGCTGGAGAAATCATCCGTGCTGAGGTTGATCTAGCAACTAGCAATTCATCGGGAATCGCAAAGTCTTTAATCAAGCGCGGCGGTATTGCACCACCGCAAGGCTTAATACGACCCCGTCGGTCCAGTAACAAGACTTTCTTGCCTTTTTTGGCCAGGGTCTCTGCGGCCGTTGCGCCCGCTGGGCCGCCGCCGACAACAACGACATCGTAAATAAGGCTTTCTTGATTTGTTTGCATAATCACTTCTCCACTTTCGAAGCTAAATAGGCTGATGCGATAAATAATCCCGACTCAATACTGAAGACGCTGGCGTAGGCTAATGATTGGCTCTCCATCAGCGTTCTCGCGACATCGCTCGCGGCTGCGCCGAGCAGTCCGCCTACACCAAAAGCAATGGCTTGCGCGCCACCCCATAGGCCGATACGAACCCCTTCTTTACCTGCACCGCCAGCAACCGCCAAACGCATCATCGAGGCAATTGCAGCAATCGAGAATGCACCGTTGGCAAGGCCTAGGGCGAAGACATTAAAACGCAATGGCCACTCGGGTCCAACCATGCTGCCAACCGCTAGTCCAAACATCGCGATGCCGGAAGCAATGCAGCCGTAAATCATCCACAGGCGCAAAGAGCCGCAATATGCCCGTAGTCGACTTGATCCGCAAATCGCGACTAGCAGCATGCCCATCAATACGCCGGAATGCTGTACTCCCGAGAGACTGGTAGTCTCGCCGAGGCTATAACCGAAGACAATGCCAGCAAAGGGTTCTAGGATTAAGTCTTGCGAACTAAAAGCAAACATCGAGATAAAGATGAAGATGGAGAAGCGACGTGCATCAGGGTCAGCCCAAACCTCGGCAATGGCTTGTCTAAAAGGTGTTTTGCGTTCTGAGCGCGCATGGCTATTTTGCAATTCAGGGGTCTCCAGTCGATACAGAGCCGCCAATACAACCAACACGGCAATCGTGGAGATAACACCCGAGATCACCACTACCTTATATGGCTCGTATGGATCTAAAAATTTACCGGCCATGATGCTGGTAAAGGCAAAGCCAAAAATCATCATGAGCCACACAATGGTTGCTGCTGCTGCGCGGCGCTCATCGTTCACGCCCTTAGCAAGCAGTGCTAGCAGGGAGGTGCCGCTAATGCTCACCCCAATTCCTATTAAGAAGAAAGCCACTGCAGCGCAGGCAATTCCGAGAATAAGATAGCTTGCCATTAATGCCGTGGAGAGTGCTGCGCCAAATCCACCCAGCGCCAAAACACAAATACCGCCAATGATCCACGGGGTCTTTTTAGCCCCGCTGTCAGAGGCATGGCCCATGCGTGGGCGAATCACTTGAATGAAGTAATGAAATGCCACTAGCAAGCCTGGCAGAATCGCGGGTAGCGCCAACTCCACCACCATGATGCGATTAAGTGTTGAGGTGGTCATCACCACAATGCCGCCAATAGCCGTTTGCACTAAACCCAAACGGACGATGTCGAGCCAACCAAAGCCGCTGGTACGCACATAACTGGGATTGAGTGCAATGCCCATTAGCGTACTCCGTATGCGTGAATTGCAAACGCCGAAACCATCATGCCACTCACTAGTAGAGGCACACCAAAGCCACTATAGAAGAGTGCGTAGCGCACGGGATCCGATAAAAACTTTCGCATCAATAAAAGTTGACACACAATTAAGCCAGCGATGGCCAGTGCGTAATTACTGCGATCCCAATACAAGAGCAAGATTAGAACAATCACTTGCGGCACAACCATGACCCAGCACGCCAAGCGAGCCGCCCGATCCACGCCCAGCTGTACTGGCAATGAACGCACACCCATCTTGCGATCACCTTCTATTGCCTTGAAATCGTTGAGTGTCATGATGCCGTGGGCACTCAGGCTATACAAGATAGCAAAGGTCAGTGACTGCACGCTCGGCGCCAGACCGCCAGCAAGCAGGGCTGCGCCCGTTACCCAAGCTAGCCCTTCATAACTAAATCCGCAGGCTAGATTACCCCACCAGCCATTTTGTTTTAGTCTTACTGGTGGCATGCTATATGCCCAAGCCAAGATCAAGGCCAAGACCGTCGCAATAAATCCCCAGTGGCCTAATGCACTCGCAAGCAAGAGTGAAAGGATTGACCACGCGATGGCAATATACAAACCCCAGTGACCTGGAATGCGCCCCGATGGAATGGGTCGATTGGGTTCGTTGATGGCATCGACGTGGCGATCAAACCAATCGTTGGTAGCTTGACTGGATGCGCAGACTAAAGGTCCAGTGAGAACTAAGCCTATCAACATGATCTGCCAATTGGCAGTAATCGAATAGCCGGAGGAGATTGCGCCACACGCAAACGCCCACATCGGCGGAAACCACGTAATGGGTTTGAGCAGCGTTGCAACAGCACTGATCTGAGGCATATTCATGTAAATAATTTTTACATTGACACATCAGACTGTCAACTAAATTTGACACTATTAGGACCTGAATCGCTAAGGACTAACCCTATTATGCGGGTTTACCATTAGTCTGGTGGACGAAAACCACCCTAGACATAAAACGATCAACGCCCCTCGCGAAATCCCCACTTCCACAAGCCTTCACTGGAAAAAGGCAAGACCAATAAGACATGCTCCAAAATGCCGAGCGATAAGAGTGTCGCCAGCAGGGTTTTGGACGTCAGGGCAAAGGCACTCTCCGTCGCAGTAAATACATCAATCCACAGTGGCGTTACTACAAGCATCGCTAGCACCACTGAAAATGGCATGAGGTAATTCATGGCGCGGCGACGGAAATAGGTCTGTAAATACTTGAGGTGATCCGGCAAGAAACGTTCATTCAAATTGAGAACGCCGAGAAAGATATTAATCTTGGCACTTTGGCGCATCACCCACAAAATCACGAAAGCCCAAAGGCCAGTTGTATTCACAGCATCAACATGCAGAATAGCTAAGATAATTCCCAGCGCTAGCAAGGCAAGTTCATGGTGGTTAATGGTCTGGAACGCAAACCACGCGCGTTGCCAGCCTTTAGCATCCACCGGACAAAGCGCACGGCGGGAGCCGGTGATGTAGCCGAGCAAGAAAGCCAATTCTTGCCAACCCCAAATCAATATTGCGCAGGTAAATGCACAGTAGGCCCCTAGCACCGTATCTTGCGTACTGGAAATACTAATGCCCCAAAAAGCAAAAAAGAGCAAAACACACGATGCTAAAAAAATAAGGCGGAAGTACTTTTTAGAAAATCCATCGAGCCACAAAATCGCCCCCGTACTAAACCACCACACCAGTACGGCAAAAGCAAGCGGAACGATCCAGGCTGACATTAGGATGCAAGGATACTATTCATACTTACCAAGCCGGGGCCATGCGAATATCGGCAGGCAATGCGTTTGGTACCACAGGGAGCGTGTAAATGCGGACAAATACCAAAGCCGCATTGGCCGCCAAGAAGCCACGTTTCACATAGGAAAAGATGCCGCCCTGTACCTTAGCTGCCTCGACCGCATCGGAGATTTCACGCAGACGCTCAAAGCCAGCCCATAAGCGCTCATCGTCTAAATTGATTGTGAATGGAAATACCTGCTTTGAAATATCCGATGTGATCTGCAGTACTTTGCGATCGTAGTCGGCAACCGATACGCCTAAGGCCGCATGAAACTCGGGCCGTGAATGATCTCGCACGTACATAGTGGCATAGACAGCAATTAAGAAGAAACGGATCCACAACTTATTACGGCCCTCGAGCAAATACGGATTGGCGCGCATCATGAGAGCAAACGCTTCACCATGACGGAATTCATCGTTACACCACTTTTCAAACCAGGTGAAGATCGGATGAAAGCGCAGCTCAGGGTGTTTTTCAATAATGCGAAAGATGGTGATGTAGCGTGCGTAGCCAATCTTCTCAGATAAATAGGTTGCATAGAAAATAAACTTGGGCTTAAAGAAGGTGTATTTTTTCTCGCGGGCCAAGAATCCCAAGTCGACGCCGATACCAAAGTCTTTTAGCCACTGATTAATAAAACCGGCATGGCGACTTTCATCGCGCGCCATGTAGGAAAACAGGTCTTTTAAATCGGGGTTCTGCACGCGCTTTTTGATTTCAGCGTAAAGTACACAACCTGAAAACTCCGACGTAATCGAACTAATTAAGAAATCCAGAAACTCTTGATACAAGCCTTCGGGCAATTGCGAATAGTCCTTCACCATGTCATCAGGGCGTTGAAAGTGCGTTTGATTAATGTCCTTATCAAACTCCTTCATCAGGCGATTCCACTCAGGCCGCACCGACTCAATATCAAAGCTATCCATTTCTTTAAAGTCAGTCGTATAAAAACGGGGGCTTAAGATCGTGTTATCTAAAGCGCGATCAGTTGACTCGCTAATTGGATTGGCGTGCATGGTTGCGCTGGTCATACTTCTAACCTCTTTCCTAAATTCATATTTATGGCCGTTGTATTGCCCGCCTGACTTTCTGCTGCTTTCAGTCTAGGGTACTTTTTGGTATGGGAAAAGCGGGTAGTGGAAAAACTCACTTCATACAACATGGTGAGCTCAAGTCGTGCCGTGCAATAGGTCCATAGACGACTCAAAAGCCCAGCCCGTGAAACAGTTGCTCTGCGGGTGTATTCGATTTGCTGCCCAAACTCAATCTGAGTTAGTGGATCATGTATTAAAACCTGGTCACCTGGGCCAACCTCGACCCCATTTAACTCCACATGGGCGTACAAGAATTCAGCGGTGTTCGACAGCTGAACTCGGCAATCGACTATTTCTTTATCCATTACTGCGCCCCTTGTGGCTTAAGCATCACTGCAAACTCGACAACATTGTCTTTTCCAAATGACTCTAAATCAATCCGATTGCCCGTAGCCGGATCCAATAAAGTCAAACGACCGTCTGCTCGCGCAATTAACTCAAATGGAACAGATTGGTTTACTTCTTTAATGCGCCGCTCACGCGCCATAGCCCGCAAGATTCCCCGAACAAACCCAGCCTCGCCCTCGATCACTTTGACTATCTGACCGTCGGGCGCTGATATGACAGCAATAGAACCGTCACTGCGATCTTCAAAGCGCAATTGCTTGGTAATTACCGCCTTCGCATCCGCCTCACGCGTCAACTTTCCTGTATTCACGTAGTCGGCCACAAATAAAATCAAGGCAGCCAAACTGCTCACAGCAATCAGTGCCAGGTATTTTGGTATGGGCATACCGCGGGTAGGCTGAGCTGTGTTCATGCGGCTTTGATTTCTCCATTTAATCCAGAAGTACGACTAACTTGCACCTCAGGATACAAGAGGGTATCGCTTTTTGCTGAGCGCATCGTTTGTTCGGCTAATTCCACTTGATTTACCTCAGACCACGCATCCGATAACAAGCTAGCAACCCGCTGACTATCAGGGATGCAACGCAACATGGGCTCAGGATTAGCCCAAGCACCGGGTTTGGCGTGTGGCCACAAATGAAATACCGCTATCTTAGTTTGTACATCGAGCTTCAATGGAATGTCGCCAATACCATTTTTTCCGACATTCAAGCCCGCACTTTGTATTTTCGACAGGGGTAAATTGAATGTCATGCCCAGCACAATACCAATACGCATCACGATGCGGCGATCCGTCAGCGTATATAGCGTGGTGGAACTAATTAAGTAAGCAAAATAGGCAACCAAACCAAGACACATAGCAGACAATACAGACATCCACACCATCGACATGGCCAGACTGGCAAATGCATCACCATCATAGATACCCGAAAATAAACGGTAGGCTAGCAAAATTCCAAAGTAAATTACCAGCGCCCGCATGTGGAAGACCCGCAATGCTACTGCCTTAAAGTCAGGCGCACCCTGCCAAAGGATGGATTCCCCCTTTGGCAACTTCTCTGGTAGGCCAAGCTGAGCCTCGAATTCATGCTCAGGACTTGAATGCAGGTTGGGGTTCATAGGAGTGGCTCCTGGCGATCTGGCGTAGCGTATAAAGTACCGCCGCCGTAGTACGCCATGACCTTCTCTTCTTCCAATAAGGTAATTTGCTCTGGATGCTTCGTGGTAGGCACATGGGCAAACTGGGTCGATAAAATCGATTGCACCGTGATTTGCTCTTTACCAATTCGGCTGAAGTTCATTGGCAGTAATACAGTTTTGCCGCTATCCAACTTAACTTCCAAATAGCGAATCGTCACTTCCATGTGATCGATCCAAGCATCCGCAACAGTGCCGGCCAAATTACCGTCGGCGCCCACCACCTTCATACCAATGGGGTTACGATCTTTGCTCGATAAACCAAACTCGGGCAATAAACGCAGTGGCCGAATGCGAGCATGGCCCTCTAAGTCATAGTCGACATGATCGGCGCGTTGCGCATACGATCCTGGACCTACCCCAGCCAGCATGGGATTACCGGTCGGCTGCATGGGTGCGCCATTCCAAGGATGTGCTGGCTCAGCGGCAATGCGCTCTACCTCGGGCGGCGTAGGTAATGGTGCCGTATAGGTTTTACCGAATTCGGTTTTATACGTCACTGGTCGCGGCATACCTAAAATACCATCTTCGTGGCGTACTTTGCCATAACGCTCGGTCTCCAGCGGAAAGCCTTCGCGCTTACCTTCCAGGGTCAAGTAAATGACGAGCCCTATGAAAAAAAGCAAAAAGATATAAAAAGCGATTTGTGCTACATCGATGTATTGCGTTATTGCTCCGGTTCCCATTTTCTACTCCTTTACAAAATTAACTAGCCTGGAAAATCAGCTAAACCAAACTTTTTGATACCTGAAACAGGGCGTTGATGGCGACTTGCCACCAAGGGGCCCAATGCGACGAGTGTTGCAAACAACAAATAAATCTCAATGTGATAGACCACGCTATACCCAGTACCTGCAGTATTTAGAACTGGTCCAATGGCGCCGCTAGTAGCGAGCGTGGAGACCCCATCCCGAATGACACCGCCTATCGACATACCAATACCAGAGCAGGTTGCTGTGACTGCGCCCCAGGCACCAATCACCATCCCGGTCATATTGTCTTGATCGATGCTCATAGCGATGGTGAGCGTACTAACCGCAAATAAACCACCACCAAATCCGATTAAGAAAGCACCCACCCGAAATAAGGTGGCGGAATTGAGGGGCTCTGAAAAAATCACCGACGTAAATGCCAGTAGGCCGACTAGTAGTCCAATCGATGCAATTCGGTAGGCATTAATGCCCCTCACTAACCAACGGGCCGACAGAATAAACGCTAGTAGCGATCCACCTGAAATCAAAGCGGTTAGTAAGCTCGTTGCCGACACACTTAAGCCCAAAATCTCGCCGCCGTAGGGCTCTAAGATAACGTCTTGCATGCTAAACGCCATGGTTCCCAGGCCCAGCATAATTAGAAAGCGCTTCACTTGCGGCATCGCGATAAAAGTCTTCCATGATGCAGAGAACGCAGGCTGCGAAATGCTAGGGTGGGTTTTGTGCGGCTGGCGCACCTCTTGTTTCCACAGGGCAATGAGATTCAGAATTAAAGTGACCGATGCCGCCCCCTGAATCACCTGAATTAATTGCACTTGGGTAAATGGCTTGAGTAACAAACTAAATACAATACCGCTCACCACCATACCAACTAGTAGCATCACATACATCAGGGCAACAACGCGTGGGCGATTTTTTGGTTCGGCTAAATCGGTTGCTAATGCTAAGCCTGCGGTTTGCGTGGTTTGCATGCCAGCACCAACCAGCAAAAAGGCAAAGGCACTCGCAATATAACTAAACCAAATGGGCCAGTGGGTATCGCCAGACATCAAGATCAGAGCAAATGGCATGATCGCTAGGCCACCGAATTGCAACCAGGTGCCGATCCAAATATATGGGACGCGTTTCCAGCCCAAAATAGAGCGGTGTGTATCGGAGCGGTGCCCAATCAGCGCCCGAAAGGGAGCAAAGATTAAAGGCAAGGCAACCATCAAGGCCACCATCCAAGCACTTATGCCCATCTCCACAATCATCACGCGGTTCAAGGTGCCGATAAGTAAAGTTGCCGCCATGCCTACCGTCACTTGGAATAAAGACAAACGCAATAAACGGCTCAGCGGTAAGTCAGCTGTAGCAACATCCGCAAAGGGCAAGAAGCGCGGATTAATCCGCGTCCATGCCTTGGCCGTTTTAAAAAATTGCATCATGAGAAGCGTCTAAGTTCCATTATTTGTGATTGGTAAAAGCCGCTCGCTATGCGCAGGGTAAAACTCACTCGCCAACTGCTGAGTAACTTGGATTTACCAATTAAATCCCGTAATTTTTGCTCTCCAACTGGCTCAATAAACGGCGCTCGATCTTTGCGGGGAAATAGGCGCCCCACACGAATCATGATTTCCAGCAAAGCAGAGCTGGGGGCAAAGGTAAAAATGATCTTTTGATGAGTACGTTCCGCCAAACGCTCCAGTACATTGACCATGTCGTCCGATTGATAATGGATCATCGAGTCCATACCCACGACATAGTCAAACTCGCCAAATGCTTCATCGAGCATGTCACCCGAGTGAAAGGCAATGTTCTGCCGCTCTTCTGCAGGAATACGTTCTTGTGCTAGCTCAACTAACTTGGGCGATAAATCCACTGCAACCACGTTAGCACCGCGCTTGGCCATTTCTAAAGCCAATGCGCCAGTACCGCAACCGGCATCCAGAATCCGCTTACCCGTTAAATCTTCTGGCAGGCGATTCAGAATACGTTGACGGGTTTGGTCTCTACCCGCACGCACGGTCGCCCGAATGCCGCTTACTGGCGCATCGGAGGTGAGCTTAGCCCAGGCATCGACCGCAGTACGGTCAAAGTAGTTCTTCAGCTTGCTTCGGCGATCTTGGTAGGACATTTCAGCCATGCTTAATCAAATCCCAGTAAGTCAAAAATTTCGCGGTCTTTTAATGCCTCTGACAATATTGGATCGTCGTCTAGCAATAAGCTGGCGGCCAAGCGTAAATACTCCTCTTTTACTGCCTCAATCTCAGGAGTCGACTCCATTTCAAAAATGGTGCACTTCTTCAGGCGACTGCGGCGAATGGCATCCAAATCCGGAAAATGCGCCATGGTCTTGAGGCCAACGCGCGTATTGAACTTATCGATTTGATCGGTGTCTTTACTGCGGTTCGCAATTACACCGCCTAGGCGGACGTTGTAGTTTTTTGCTTTTGCGCTAATCGCCTGAACGATGCGATTCATCGCAAAAATCGAGTCAAAATCATTGGCAGCCACAATCAAGGCCCGGTCAGCATGCTGCAATGGGGCAGCAAAGCCGCCGCACACCACATCGCCCAAGACATCAAAAATAACGATGTCGGTATCTTCTAGGAGGTGGTGCTCTTTGAGCAACTTCACAGTCTGGCCAACTACATAACCGCCGCAACCGGTTCCAGCTGGAGGTCCACCTGCCTCTACGCACATCACGCCATTAAAGCCTTCGTACACAAAATCTTCCACCTTTAATTCTTCTGAGTGAAAGTCCACCGTCTCTAAAATATCAATTACGGTTGGTACCAGCTTGCCAGTCAAGGTAAAGGTCGAGTCATGCTTGGGATCACAGCCAATTTGAATGACTTTCTTACCCAGCATCGAAAATGCCGCAGATAAATTAGAAGATGTAGTGCTCTTACCAATACCACCCTTGCCATAAATCGCAAACACCTTGGCATTGCCAATTTTCTCCAGTGGATCCATATGCACTTGCACGCTGCCATCACCATCGGGTGGTTTACGCGTTGTAATTTCAGAGATGGGTACGCTGACGGTATTCATTAAATTGCTACTCCTTCGTAAACACCTTCTAATCTATCTTCAAAATCTTGTGCAACACGGCGCAAGGTTTCTAGAACAGATGGTTCGGGCTTCCAATATTGCCTTTCAGAGGCTTCTAAAAGGCGGTTTGCTACTTTGACTGAGGAGGCCGGATTGAGGCGCATGAGGCGCTCGCGCATATCGGCATCTAAAATAAAGGTTTGAGTAAGTTGCTGATACACCCAAGGCTCGACTTGACCGGTGGTGGCAGACCAACCAATGGTGTTGGTGAGGTGGGATTCAATTTGACGTACGCCCTCGTAACCGTGCTTGAGCATGCCTTCATACCACTTTGGATTGAGCATGCGCGACCGTGTCTCTAATGCCACTTGCTCATTTAAGGTACGAACAACGCTCTCACCCTTGGTTTGATCGCCAATGTAAACCGGTGGCGCCTTACCGCCTTTGGCGCGCTTCACCGCGCGGCTAATGCCACCCAAGGTATCGAAGTAGGTATCAATCGTGGTAACGCCGAGCTCAATCGAATCGAGGTTTTGGTAGGTCAATTCGACGTCTGCCAAAATGCGCTGGAGTAATTCTTTTTGTGCTTGGGGACGGCCATTGCGGCCATAGGCAAAACTCTTGCGGCTGGTATAGGTCTCGGCCAACTCATCTTCATCCTGCCATAAGCCGTTATCCACCATCATGTTGACGTTGGCGCCGTAAGCACTCTCTGCATTGCCATATACACGCAATGCAGCTGTCTCTAGATCACAACCGGTTTTGGTTTGGTAATCGAGTGCATGCTTACGCACAAAGTTCTGAGTAATGGGTTCATCTGCGGCGGCAGCTAAATAAGCAGCTTCAGCTAGAACCTTAACTTGCAGTGGCATCAGATCCCTGAAGATGCCAGAGATAGATACCATCACATCAATCCGAGGGCGTCCGAGCTCTGCCAATGGAATCAGGCTAGCGCCCGCTACTCGGCCAAAACTATCAAAGCGCGGTAGTGTTCCCATCAAGGCCAAAATTTGGGCAATCGGGCCACCTTCGGTTTTGAGGTTATCGGTTCCCCACAATACGAGGGCAATGGATTCTGGCAAGGCATTGCCATCGGCCTGATAGCGCTCGAGTAATTTATTCGCCTGCATTTGTCCATCGCGTACGGCAAATTTGCTGGGAATACGGAATGGGTCAAAGCCATGCACATTGCGACCGGTTGGCAATACATCGGGGTTCCGTAGCACATCACCACCGGGTGCAGGCCGAATGTAACGACCATCCAAGGCGCGGTAGATGCCTTGCAGCTCGCTGTCTTCTTGCATGAGCCGATCCATCTTGACTAGGCCATCCAACTGCTCACGCATTGCATCGGAGAGCGACAAGTTGTTTTTAGTAATGGAGCGATCAACGGTGGTGCCCTCTACCAACCCGGCAATAATGGCGCGGTCGAGTGTCTTTGCTGGGCCATCGCCGGCTTGAGCCGAGCTCATTAGCATATCAATCCGCTCTTCTTTGCTCAGCGCATTGCCAAGCACATGCAGCCCATGGGGAATCAAGGCGTATTCCATTTCCAGGATTTGCTCGGTCAACTTATTAAGACTAGCGGCAACGATTTGGCGATCGATGGTTTTCCAGTTGGGCTCCAGATCTACTAAGTTGAGTTCAGCAGCTTGAACCTGAATCATCTCGATCAAATCCAATTGCTCATTGCTATCCATGCTGACCGAGGCATCATCCGCTTGGGCTGCTGGCGCTAAGGTACGCCACCGATCAAGGGATGCCTTGAGATCAACCAAGCCACGATACAAACCGGCTTGCGCCACTGGAGGGGTTAGATAGCTCACTAAAGTAGCCCCAGCACGGCGTTTAGCAATTGCACCTTCCGATGGATTATTAGAGGCATAAATGTAAATATTAGGCAAATCACTGATTAAGCGATCTGGCCAGCAGGAACCGGACATGCCGGACTGCTTACCTGGCATAAATTCGAGTGCGCCATGGGTGCCAAAATGCAATACCGCATTGGCATTAAAGTCTTCGCGAATGTAGCGATAGAAGGCGGAGAATGCATGGGTTGGTGCAAAGCCTTTTTCATACAAGAGGCGCATAGGATCACCCTCGTAGCCAAAGCCCGGCTGAATCGCGACCAGGACGTTGCCAAATTGCTTGCCCAAAACGAATAAAGCGCTACCGTTGGTCAGCATACGGCCTGGAGCCGGTCCCCACTGCGCCTCAATCTCGTTTAACCAAGGCTCGCGCTTGACGTAATCATCCAAACCGATTTGCGTGTGCACATTGGCATCCATGCTGAATTGCTGTGCATTGCCCGTGAGCATTTGCTCGCGCAAATCATCTACAGAGGCAGGCACATCGACTGCATACCCTTCGTCACGCAGGCCATTCAGTGTGTTGAAGACCGATTCAAAGACACTTAAGTGTGCTGCTGTACCAATGCGACCGGCATTGGGTGGGAAATTAAAGATGACCAGCGCTACCTTACGATCATGCTTCACTGTTTTACGCATCGCAATTAACTTGGTGACGCGCGCTGCCAGCATGGCGGTACGCTCAACGCAAGTAAACATATCATGCGCATTGGTATTGACTTCAAAGGTACAGGCTTTGTGGCAACCAGTACAGGCAACGCCAGCGGCGCCCGCACGGCCACCGAAAATCATTGGATTGGTAGCGCCATCGAGCTCCGGAATCGCAATCATCAGGGTGTTCTCAACTGGCATCAGACCCTGGTCTGACTTACCCCAATCACTGAGCGTTTGAAACTCGAGGGGATGTGCCGCTAAGTAGGGAACGTCCATTTTGGATAAAACTTCTTCGGCTGCTTTGGCATCGTTATAAGCAGGGCCACCAACCAGGGAGAATCCGGTTAAGGAAACCACTGCATCGACTGCACAGTCGTCGCCATCCATTAAGAAGGCATCAATCGCTGGCCTGGCATCAAGGCCCACCGCAAAAATAGGTACCACTTGCAAGCCCTGGGCTTCCATCGCAGCAATTACCGAGTCGTAATGCAGTGTATTGCCAGCCAAGATGTAGGAACGCAGCAGCAACAATCCAACACGGCCGCGTGATTTTTGATCAGACACTAATTTAGGCAAGTCACGCAGCTCTTCACTCATGCGGCCTTTGAGGCGTGGGTGATAAATTCCGGTCTCGGGGTAAATCAGTGGCTCAACGCTTTTTTCCTGGCTCCGTAATACAGCTCGCTCGCCTTGGGCATAGCGATTAATTAAGCTACGCACCATGTGGTACATGTTTTCTTCGGAGCCACCGAGCCAATATTGCAATGTTAGGAAATAAGCACGAACATCCTGAGCGCTTCCAGGAATAAATTTGAGGATCTTTGGTAAACGACGCAACATGCGCATTTGGGCAGCGCCGCCGGTTTGTGCTTTTTCTTTATTGCCACGCAAACGCTTGAGTAAAGCCATGAGGCCAGTAGCTGGCTTGCCCATATCAAAACTACCCATGCGGGTTAGCGTCACGATTTCACCGGCAGACATCGCGCAAACCATCGCATCACACTCCAAACGCCTTGCTTTTAAAGCCTCAATCACGGGTAAAAAGTGATCTTCCATGAACAACATCATGGAAACCACAATATCCGCCCGAGCAATGTCGTCGATACAGGCTTTGAGGGCTTTGGCATCAACTGTCCAACTCGAGGCCGCATGAATTGTTAATGCCAAGCCTGGCATTTTCTTTTGTAAAGCAAAACGAGCGCGCTCGGTGGCACTAACCAAGTGGGTATCCATGGTCACGATCACTACCCGAATTGGTGTGTGATTAGCGGCCATAGTGTGCCTTTGCATCGTATAAGGTTTCAATCGTGATCATCGACAGCCCCTGCTCTATAGCAAAACGCTCTGTATTGCGACGGGCCTTTCCACGCACAAAGAAAGGGATTTTTCCAAGCTCTTTCATGGCATCGGGTGCCCATGCTGCTTCACCTACTACGGCATCAACTACTGCACTGGCGGTAACGCTAATCTGTTCTGCTGGTATTTCTGTTTTGGCTGCAGCTGCTGGAGCATGGTTAACAGCACGATGGCCTAAGTGCGATCCGGCAGCGCTGGCATCAAACTCAAAGTCTTCACGGAACATCATGATGAGGTGCTCTTCTAAGCCCATCATCAGCGGATGAATCCAGGTATCAAACAGGACGTTTGCGCCCTCAAAGCCCATTTGTGGGGAGTAGCGTGCTGGAAAATCCTGCACGTGAATCGGTGCCGAAATCACGGCGCACGGAATACCCAAGCGTTTAGCAATGTGGCGCTCCATTTGGGTGCCGAGCATTAGATCGGGAGTGAGTTCACTGGCTTTTTGCTCTACCTCTAAATAATCATCGGTAATTAAAGCCTCTACGCCGTACAGTGCTGCAGCCTCACGCACATCACGGGCAAACTCACGGCTGTAGGTGCCTAGTCCAACGACTTCAAAACCAATTTCTTGACTGGCTACGCGGGCGGCGGCAATGACGTGAGTCGCATCGCCGAAAATAAAAACCCGTTTACCAGTTAGGTAGGTCGAGTCTACTGATTTGGCATACCACTGTGCGCGACTATTCTGGTAGCGGTCCACTATGCTGACATCAAGCCCTGCGAGGGCTACGACTTCAGCAATAAATTCGGTAGTGGCATTGACGCCAATTGGAATGACTTTGGTTGCAGGCTGACCAAACGTCCGTGTTAGCCAGGATGCGGCTACACCGGCGATTTCAGGATATAGAACCACGTTGAAGTCTGCCTCGCCCAAACGCTGCATGTCTGCAACGCTAGCGTTCAGAGGCGCTGTGACGTTGACTGTAACGCCCAGCTCACCTAACAACTTCTGAATCTCCTGCACATCATCGCGGTGCCGAAATCCGAGTGCGGTAGCGCCCAAAATATTGCAGCTTGGCGCTTTACCCGCAGCGCGTGCAGCGGCTCGCTCTGCCACAAAACTGGCTGATGGTACTTTGTTAGTCGGCGCAGATAGCGTGCGTACTAACTGATAAAAGGTTTCAGCAGCGCCCCAATTTTCTTTTTTCTGATACGAAGGTAATTCCAGTGGAATAACTGGGATTGGTAAGTTCAGCGCCTTTGCGAGACCGGCAGGATCATCTTGAATTAGCTCGGCTGTACAAGAAGCGCCAACCAACATAGCCTTGGGCTGAAAACGCGCATAGGCCTCACGGGTTGCATTCTTAAAGAGTTCTGCGGTATCGCCGCCCAAGTCACGCGCCTGGAAGGTGGTGTATGTAACGGGGGGACGCTTTTTGGAACGCTCAATCATGGTGAACAGAAGATCGGCGTAGGTATCGCCTTGAGGGGAATGCAGTACGTAATGTACGTCTTTCAATGCAGTGGCAATGCGCATTGCGCCCACATGTGGGGGTCCTTCGTAGGTCCAGAGTGTCAGTTGCATATTAGGCCGCTAACTTCATGCGACGTTGCAATGGGCGGGCAAACAACTCGGCTAAGTCGGCCGCTTGCTCGTAACCGTGAACTGGACTAAAGACCAACTCAATCGACCATTTGGTAGTAATGCCTTCTGCCTCTAAGGGGTTAGCTAAACCCAAACCACACACTACGATGTCAGGATTGTCTTCTCGGCAACGATCGAGTTGCTTTTCAACATCCTGTCCTTCAACCAAGCGGACATCATCCGGCAAGAGCGCTAACTCTTGGGCTAGGTGCTGGCGATGCAAATACGGTGTGCCGACTTCCAGTAACTTCATACCCAGCTCATTGTGTAAAAAGCGAGCTAAGGGAATCTCAAGTTGGGAGTCAGGAAAAAAGGAAATCGTCTTTTGATTCAGGATCGCCTTATAGCGTGCTAAGGCAGACTGTGCGCGGGCTTTTCTTGGAGCTGTTACTCGCTCAAAATCGGCTTCGGAAATACCCCATTCGGTAGCGGCGGCCTGCAACCAGTGGCTTGTACCCTCGACACCAAATGGAAATGGTGCATCGAGGCGCTGGGCACCGCGCTCATCAAATAAGCGCCCCGTTTCAGCGAGGAAAGGCTGGGCCAATAAATAGCGCGTATTCGCATTGACTGTGACCGTGTCATTGCTATGGCGCGGCGGAAAGAACGATACCGCATCAATGCCAAGCTCATTAAAGACACGCCGAAATTGATCTTCTACGACATCGGGCAAGCAACCGACGATTACTAGGTTTTTCGTGTCTAAATTTACTGAACTAGTATTTCTTTCATTAGACTTAGGCAGTTCTTTTACCAATGCTGCCAGGCAGGCATCTTCGCCTTGCGTAAAGGTGGTTTCGATGCCACTACCGGAGTAACTTAAGATCCGGCATTGCTGAATAAACTGCTTACCAAGGCGCTCAGCAGCCCGCGAAAGATCCAGTTTGATGACTTCGGATGGGCATGAACCAACCAAAAACAGCAACTTAATGTCTGGCCGACGGCTTAATAACTTTGTCACTACTTTATCCAACTCTTCATTCGCATCAGCGATTCCAGCCAAATCACGGTCATCAATAATGGCGGTGGCAAAACGGGGCTCTGCGAAGATCATGACGCCGGCAGCCGACTGAATTAAATGCGCACACGTACGGGATCCGACGACTAAAAAGAAAGCGTCTTGAATTTTGCGATGCAACCAGATAATGCCGGTGAGGCCACAAAACACCTCGCGCTGACCTTTTTCCTTGAGGATCGGAATGTCGCGACTGGAATCGCGTGTACTACTTAAATTAGGCGTTGTAATGGCATTCATGTGGCCATGCCTCCGCTGACATTGCGCTCTTCTGCCAAAACCGTTTCTTCCGCTACGCCCTCGTACCGCGCTACCCTCAGCTTCCACAAGAATTGGGCCGCATTAATCAGGTAAGCAACATAGGCGGCCAATGCCAAGTAAATTAATTCGTTCGCATCTAGTCTGCCATTCCATAAGAAGTAAAGGTAAGCAGTATGTAGCGCCAGAACCACCATGCTAAAAACGTCTTCCCAAAAGAAGCCGTCTGCAAACAGGTATTTACCAAACACCACTTTTTCCCAAATCGATCCGGTAATCATGATGAGGTAAAGGGCAATCGTTTTAATCACGATCGATATCGTGGCAATCTCGTAGCCATCGCCAGTAAAGAGGTAATGGATCACCAAAGAAAAACTAATAAGGAAGATGAGGAACTGCACCGGAGCCAGAATTCCTTGCACGAGCGTCCATACCGATTTATTGCGCCGTTTCCGTTGCTCTGGTGTGTAGAGGGGTTTGCTCAAATTACTCACGCTTTTGCTAGTCCCATTTGATTGAATGTGTAAACAAAACTTTACGACTAATTTAATTTACAAAATACCGTATTTACCCTTAGTTATTTGGGGTTTACCCTTAAATATGAGCTTTATTTACGGGTTATTCTATCAAAACTGTAATATTTGTTTTACATTGATAGGAAGTTTATTTTTTTACACCACCCTTCACACGCGCCCCTTATGTTGGCAAAAAAAGAAAACCAGACTGAACTAGTGGATTCACAGACCTTAGATACAGGCAAGGTGCTCGCTATGGTGAAAGGGATTGGGCGCGTTAATCAGACTGGTAATCGGGATTGGATAGAAGATCGCTTGCTGCACACCATCTTGGAAACAGGTGCACTAAACGCACGACCCCACTCATCCGCCCACCTCACCTGGCAAATCATTGAAGACCATGCAGATGAGTTTGTGGCTTTAATTACACGCGAAGGGCCGCAAAAAACAGAGCGCTACATTGCAGGGCTTCTCAACTTAGGCATGAGTGTGGATTCAATCGTATTGGAGTTAATACCGCGCATTGCTCGTAAGTTAGGGGATCAATGGATCAGCGATAGCCTCAGCTTCACGGAGGTCACGATCGCTACAGGTCGTTTACAAAAATTAATTTATAGCTTAGATCATTTATTTCAAGAGACGCGAACACATGCAGCCACTGCGCACACGATCTTAGTGAGTGCTGCGCCTGGTTCGCACCACACACTAGGGCCGCTCATCCTCTCAAATTACTTTACGTGGGCTGGATGGAATGTCTTAAATGAAAGCACGCCAAGTAAGCGCTTCATTGAGGCAGCCGTTGCACGCCAATCCCTTACTGCGATTGCGCTGAGCATTGCTGATTATGATCAATTGGATCAATTACCTGCTCTCATACAGTCAATACGCAATAAGTCGCGCAATCCAGGAATCATCGTGCTTACAGGGGGATCACTTTATAATGCAGATGCAATGTCGTTTGGACATATCAAAGCCGATATCAAGTCCAATACGCCCGAAGAAGCATTGCATCAGCTTAATCGAATCTTAAACATTACCAATGATGTTGGTAATTTGGCTTCAGTTCTACCTAATTAAAATAAGAAGAAATGACGCTCACTGCATACTCCAACGAAGTACTTGACTCAGTCGATATTAATGCAGCCGTCACGCTTGTCGCATATTCTGCTGATGTTGTTTTTGTACTCGATACGAATGGCACCATACATGATGTAGTCAATGCAGAAAAAATTGGCATCGAAGATAGCAGTAGTCTTCTGAATAAAAAATGGATGGATACGATTGCAATCGATAGCCACCCAAAAGTACATGCGTTAATGGATGCGAATGCAACAGAAGGCGCACAAAAATGGCGTCAAATTAATCAATTGTTACCCGACGGCAAATCCTTGCCTATTTTGTTTAGTACCGTTCACCTACAAAAGCAAAAAAGGGTTTTGGCAATTGGCCGAGACTTGCGTAATATTTCTGCACTACAACAACGCTTGGTAGAAGCTCAGCAAGAAATCGAACGCGACTATACCCGCTTACATGCGATTGAAAACCGTTACTCGCAATTGTTTAATATTACTGATCAGGCATATTTATTAATTGATAGCCAAACCCTGCGGATACTGGAAGCGAACAAGGCTTCCGGAACCTTATTAGGCGACTCTAAAAAGTTAGTTGGCAAAGCCATCGCTGATCTCTTCTCTAAAGCTGATCAAGATGCCATACAAGACTATTTTGCCGATTTTAAGATTGGTAACTTACAGCAAAATCGCGTAGTACACCTGCAAAATTCAGCCGATGAAGTAGAGATTTCGAGTGCTTTACTACGTGAAGGTCGGCAAAGTGTTTATTTAGTGAGCTTGAACCCACTATCGATCAATGCGGCCAATATTAATTTCGGCGAACAAAGTGCCTTAGTACTCAAAGCCATTGAAGAATCAAGCGATGCATTTGTGGTGACCAACCTGCAGGGCTTAATCCTTTCATCAAATAAAGCGTTTGTGCAAATGACCCACTCCGCCCAAGCAGAGTACGTCATCGGTAAATCATTGGAGCAATGGTTGGGGCGCTCAACAATAGATTTACGCATCATTTTAAATACGCTACGTGAGCATGGCGCCATTAAGAATTACGCCACCACCATTACGAGCGATGATGGAAGCTCACCGCTAGAGGCTGAGATTTCAGGGGTAGATGTGCGATCCCACAATCCCCCTGCCTTTGCTTTTAGTATCCGTAGCATTTCTAAACGGGTAGCGCAAGCTGGGCCTACGCCGAGTAATATAGAGAAAAATGCACGGCACCTTACTGAATTGGTCGGCAAGGTTCCCCTGAAAGAGATTGTGACTGAGACAACTGACATCATCGAAAAGCTCTGCATTATTTCTGCTTTAGAGTTAACGATGTCAAATCGCGCCTCTGCTGCCGAGTTATTAGGTCTGTCACGTCAAGGCCTCTACATTAAGATGCGTCGCTTTGGCATTATTGAGAATAGCGCTTCCGAAGACAACGACTCTTAGATTACGTCATCATGAGCAATCAAACCGCAGTATTAGTGTTAGTGGATATTGCGCCCGATGCTTTTCTATGGGGACTGTCACGTTACGTGATTGGTCGTTTTTCCCTGCGCGATATACCCGGCCTCCAATTTTTTAAAGTATTGGGATCCGGATTTGGCGGTGGTTTTAGCACTAAGCCCAGTTTGCACAAGCAAGGTTTATTTTGCCTATTTGATAGCGATCAGCACGCCAAGGAATTCCGTCAGAATTCAGCTTTAGTTCAGTCCTATATCACGCACTCCCGTGAATTTTTTGCCGTTACTCTCAATGCTTTCAGCACGAGAGGCTCTTGGGCTAATACGCAACTCGACCTTACAGCAAAACCCCCCACATCAGGACCGATAGCCTCCTTAACGCGTGCATCGATCAAGCCTCTTAAAGCCAATGCGTTTTGGAAAAATGCACAGCCGGCGGAAGTCTCCATTAATCAATCTGAAGGTGTGCTTCTAAGTGCTGGTTTGGGTGAAGCTCCTTACTTACGGCAAGCGACGTTTACGATTTGGGAAGATGAAGCTGCACTGAATGCCTATGCACAACACGGCGCGCACCTGGCCGCCATTAAAGCAGCCTATGGCCAGCACTACTTTTCAGAATCGATGTTTACGCGCTTTGCTCCATCGGACATAGAGGGCGCCTGGCGAGGCAAGCAGTATGGTTAGGATATGAGTAAAGAACGCGTAGTGGTCATTGGGGGTGGCATTGGCGGTTTGTGCGCCTGCCTTGAGCTTGCCCACCTGGGTTTTGACGTGACACTGCTTGAAAAAGAGTTAGCTGTTGGCGGCAAGATTCGCCAAATCGCTGTTGGGGCTCCCGATGATCTGGGCTTAGTTGACTCGGGTCCCACTGTCTTTACGATGCGCTGGGTTTTTGAGCAACTCTTTGATGCGTGTGGTACCTCATTTTCGTCGCATGTACAAACCGATCCATTGGATATCTTGGCTAGGCATACCTGGGGTGAGCGCCATCTGGATTTATTTGCCGATCGCCATAAAAGCGCCGATGCCATTGCGGCCTTTTCGAGTCCGGCAGAAGCAAAAGCATTTCTGGAATTTTGTGCAATGGCCAAGAAAGTTTATGAGTCGCTGGAGAAGCCCTTCATTCAATCCGCTAGGCCGTCCATGGCAGGCATGATGGGATCACTCGGCATCATGAAATCCATGCCCCTGATGGCGATTGGACCCTTCAGCGACTTATGGACCTCGCTGGGTAAATACTTTACAGACCCACGCCTGCACCAACTCTTTGGTCGCTATGCCACCTATTGTGGCTCTTCCCCTTTTTTGGCGCCGGCAACCTTAATGCTGATTGCTCAGGTTGAAATGGATGGGGTTTGGTCTGTGCGCGGCGGCATGGCTGAAATTCCGAATGCGATTGCACGCTTGGCACAAAGCAAAGGGGCTCGCATTCGCACCAATGCATCGGTACAGGCAATTCATCAGCAGCACAATCGCATTCAGTCGATTGAACTGGCGGAAGGCGAGCGCATTGAAGCAGACTATGTCGTCTTCAATGGTGATATCAATGCCTTGCGCCAAGGCTTACTGGGAGCTTCACTGCAATCGGCTGTTTCGACCAGTATTCCTACTACCAGATCACTCTCTGCGCTAACCTGGTCGATGAAAGTCAAAACCAGCGGCTTTCCCCTGGTACGCCACAATGTCTTTTTTAACCGCGACTACGCCCATGAATTCAGGGATATTTTCCAGCACAAAGCCTATCCCAGCTATCCCACCGTCTATGTCTGCGCGCAAGATAGAAGCGATAGCGGCGCTGACTTAGCGCATGAAGAGCGACTGCTCTGCCTTGTCAATGCACCTGCCATTGGCGATCATGAAATTAACCAGAAGGAAATCGACCGATGCGAGCAAACCGCATTTACCCTACTCAAGCAATGTGGTCTGGAGATTCAGGAATCCAGCCATTCAACAATACGCACCAGGCCTTGGGAATTCAATCGCCTCTTTCCGGGGCGTGGGGGAGCGCTATACGGTCAAGCAACCCATGGTTGGATGAGCTCATTCCAGCGCTCCAATGCGCTGACGCAAATCGAGAATCTCTTTCTGGTGGGCGGGAGCGTTCATCCGGGTCCGGGAGTACCGATGGCCGCTTTGTCCGGTCGACAGGCGGTCGCGGCCCTGATGGCGCGCCGCAATTTAATCAAGCAGTAGATCCTGGCAACTACCTGTGGTGGTATCTGGATGCCCTGAGTGACGATGGCCAACACGGGCTCAGCATTATTGCCTTTGTAGGAAGTGTGTTCTCACCCTACTATGCGTGGGCTAATCGATCGAAACCCGCCGACGCCAATGATTACTGTGCACTCAATGTTGCTATATATAGCCCTGGTAATAAACGCTGGACCATGACTGAGCGTGGCGGCAAATGGATTCACCGCGATCAACATACCTTTCAGATTGGGCCAAGTGGGCTGCACTGGGATGGCAACTGCCTAACAATCGAAATTACCGAGCGTGCGATTCCGTTTGGCCAAAAAGTAGCCGGCACCATCAAAATGTATCCAGAACGACTATTTCAATTCACCACACCCCTGGATGATGCTGGCAAACACCGCTGGGGACCGATAGCGCCCTCCGCACGCGTAGAAGTAAGCATGCGTCACCCCAATTTACATTGGCAAGGGCACGCCTACTTTGACTCCAACGAAGGAGATGAAGCAATTAGTGTGCCGTTTACCGAATGGGATTGGTCGCGTGCCTCCCTAAAAGACGGCAGTACTGCCGTGATTTACGACGTTCGCCAGAAATCAGGCGTGGAGCGACTGATTGCAATGCGCTTTAAGCCGGATGGCAGTGTTGAACCCTTTGAGGCTCCTGCACGCCAAGCCCTCAAGAAGACCGGCTGGCGCATACAGCGCCACATGCGTACAGATCCGAATACCCTGGCGAGCACAAGTAAACTTTTGGAAGATACGCCGTTTTATGCACGCTCAATTTTGCAATCGACTTTGCTGGGGGAAGGTGTGACTTCAATGCATGAAACCCTCAATGTACCGCGCCTTGTCGCAACGAGTACCCAGCTGATGTTGCCATGGCGCATGCCACGCATACCCAAGCTCTTTTCTTAAAGAGTACTACCTCAGTCGTCTAGGATTTTAAGCAGCAGCCTTTTCTGGCTGCATAAAGGCATCGTAGTTTTTAATGCGGCGCTGCTCTACCCGCTCCATTAAATTGATGACCCAAATCATACGGTCCTCAATTGAGCCTTCGTAATGGGCATGCGGATCATTGGGAAGTACGGCCGCTACCAAAAACTGCAGTTCGGCAATCGGCTCTAATGACTTTTGCGATTTGGGGCTATAAATACCAGCGGTTAAGGCTTGCCCCATCAAGAGCATCTTTCTGGAAAACGATACTACTGCGCGGTGATTAACCGAGTTCATACCCCGGCGCTCAACCTCACGGCCGATTTGGCAATAAATTAAGCGCGCTGCAGAAATGGCAGCACGGCAATTGCGGGGCAAGTCAGCAACCCCATTAATCGAGCGTTGGTACATGGCATCTGCCGTCTTTAATAAACGGGAAACAACTGAGCCAAGCGCCTCGCTAAATACTGGATTCTGCAGCCAGGCATCGGGGTCAATTCCAACCTCACGCATCCAGCTTCGGGGTAAATACAGCCGACCGTTGCGAGCATCTTCACCCACATCGCGGGCAATGTTGGTCAGTTGCATGGCTAACCCCAGCTCGCAAGCCCGCTGCAGTACGACCGGATCGCGCACGCCCATAATGAGGGTCATCATCACGCCAACGGAAGAAGCTACCCGTGCACCATAGGCATTTAAGTCTTCTAAAGTCTCGTATCGGCGCCCATCGCGGTCCCACTGAAATCCCTCAATCAAGGCCTCGAGCAAGACCTTAGGCACACCAAATCGCTCTACTACCAGTGCGAGCGCACGGTCTGCGGGTACATCGATTGGGTCTTGTTGGTAGATGCAGTTAAGCCGATCCTGAATTTGGGTAATCACGTCATTGCTGGCAGCTTGATCATCGACCAAATCATCCAGCAGGCGGCAAAAGGCGTACAAAGCAGTTGCTGAATTGCGAATATTACTCGGCAGGATTTTAGAAGCAGCAAAGAAGGATTTAGAGCCATCTTTCATGAGCTCGGTGCAGGCGCGTAAATCGAGTTGAAAGCCAAACTCTGCAGTAATGGCCCTCACGGAGCTATGTTGCGGCATGCTTACTCTGCTGGAAATAGGGTGGGCTAACCGGCTTGATCACCGAATCCAAGGCCTTGGCCGAAGACAGCACCCCTGGAATGCCTGCGCCAGGATGGGTGCTCGCGCCGACCATGTACAAACCATGAATATCTTCGCTGCGATTGTGCGGCCTAAACCAAGCGCTTTGCGTTAGTAAGGGCTCAAGACCAAAGGCGGCGCCTTTATGAGACAGCAAGCGATCCTTAAAGTCTTGTGGCGTCATCATGAATGACTCGGTGATGTTGGCTTGCAAATCCGGCATCACGGTGCTCTCCAACATGCTTGCTATCGACTGACGGTAGGACTCTGCCACGGTTTGCCAATCGGTTCCACTATCCAAGTGGGGCACTGGGGAGAGGACATAAAACGTATCGCAACCCTCAGGTGCCATCGATGGATCGGTTGCCGTCGGGCGATGCAAATAAAGACTGAAGTCTTTGGCTAAATGGTGCTTTTTAAAAATATCATCCAGCAGCGTTTTATAGCGCTCACCCAACAGCATCATGTGGTGTGGAATTTCTGGGTATTTTTTCTTAGTACCAAAATACCAAACAAACAAACTCATGGAGTACTTGCCGTTATCAACCTTTTTATCGGTCCATACCTTACGGTATTTAGCATCTACTAAATTTTTATAGGTCCATGCGGTATCGGCATTCGAGACCACTAAATCAGAGTACAAAACCTGACCATTTTCAAGCGTGACGCCAGTAACGTGATTGTCTTCAATATTAATTTTACGTACGGTAGAGTTGTAGCGAACTTCAACGCCCTGCTCGCCCAGTAACTTCACTAATCCTTGAATTAGCTGGCCAGTACCACCCATAACGGAATGGACGCCCCATTTACGCTCCAAGGCATTAATCAGCGAATATACTGCCGTCACCGAGAAGGGATTACCACCAATCAGCAGTGGATGAAAGCTCATCACTTCACGCAGTTGTGGATTTTTAATGTGCTTCGCGACCAAGGAATAGAGATTATTCCAAGCGCGCATCTTGACTAGACTCGGAAAGGCTTTCGCCAGATCCCCCAAACTCTGAAAGCAGAAATCGCCCAACTCTTCAAAGCCTAACTTGTAGCATTTTTCCGCCTCATTTAGAAAGCGCTCATAACCCGGTAAATCCGATGGCTCAAATCTGGCCACTTCTGCGCGCATTTTTTCTGGATCGCCGGTGTAATGAAAAATCCGCCCATCGGCAAATCGCACTTGATAGAAAGGATCCATCATGCGTAAATCAATGTCGTCTTTCATGTTGCGGCCACATAAAGTCCACAACTCTTCCAGCAGAAATGGAGCCGTAATAATGGTAGGGCCTGCATCAAAGGTATAGCCATTGCGGCGGTGCACATAGGCGCGGCCGCCAGGTGAGTCAAGCCGCTCGAGTACCGTTACCTCATAACCCTTCACTGCTAGCCGAATAGCGGCGGCCAAGCCGCCAAAACCACTGCCAATCACAATAGCCCGAGCGCCTGTCTTTTTAGCTCCGCCTAAAACAGCCAGCTCGGGTAATTTAAATCGATCGACCTTTTGATCCATTACTACTCCCAATCATTAGCAGAGCTTGAAAACCAAGCCCCACTTACTTCTGTTGCGCTACAGTTACAGGCTTTTCAGTTGGCGGTCCGACTAAGTAAGGGAAGTCTTTCAGCATACTTTTTCCCAACAAAGGCTTATTCACCCCTTGATGGCAGGTGGCGCAATTCGCTTTGGCAACATCCCCATCAGGTCCTAAGCGGTTCGGCGGAAAAATCGATGTGATGGGCACGATGTAATTACTGTTCACGTCCTTTACCATCTGTATGCCATACCAAGCCTGTGCTCGTTGTGGTGGACTTTGCTCCCATTCCGCAAAAGCTCTGGAGTTATGGCAATAGGTGCAATTGACACCCAAAGCATTGGATTGATGGATCATTACCGCAAAGACCGATTCAGTTTCCTGAATCGATTTGACATGGCCGTTCGGTAGAGCAGTAGGTCCTGTTACACGGGCAGCATCTTTACCAGCCAAGAAATAACTTGAGAAGGGTTGATTGGGCAAAGAGGAATAGCCGACCACTGGCGAGGGCATGTTTTGACCATTGCGATTACCCAGCATGCCGCCTTTTTTCTTTTCTGCGGTTTCAAACCAAACTTCTTTCGGTATTGCATTACCCCGATGGCAGGTATAGCAGGTCACGCCGGTATCTTTGACGTGAGTATTCCAATTGGAATTGATTGCCTGTGTCATCTGAATCATCGTACGCGAAACGTTTTTGGTGTAAACCGAATCGTCTGCAAAGTTCTGCACATTGTGGCAATAGCCACAGCCTTCATTTGGAGCAATCCAAGCCGTCATCGCCACCATGAAACTAGTGAACTGCGCTTCACTTAAGTTACCCAGTACTTTGACGTTTTTGTACACCGCACTTGCCTTGGGTCCATCGGGAGAGGCAGCTACGCTCACAGGAACAATATTTTCAGCCGCTAACTTTTCCTGTGTACGGGGATTATTAATCTCCACCATCGCTGTGCCGCGGAAACCGGTTTGTACGGCATCAATCGGTGGTCGCTCACAACCTGTTAACAGGGCTGCCGAGGCGAGACCTAAAATAATCAGTAATTTATTGAGTCCAGCGTTCATTATTTTGCTCCCTGAATAGCGACAGGTGCCATCGGTGCACTCAATGCAGGATCGGCAACTACTTCAAAGTAGGCAGGGTATGCCGGAGCAATGCCGTGTTTAACCCCCCATAGGTACCAGTTATCCACCACGGTACCGGTTAATAAGATTCCAATTCCGCCCGTAATTGGGGTCAATACTGCAAACCACCAAGCCCAGCGGTGAATCGATTCCATCGTCGCATTAAAGCCCATAGTCCAGCGCCAGAAAAGACCAGCGCGCTCGGATGCCGTTCCACGATCGACGATTTGCTCAATCTCGCGCTCGCCGCCAAAACGGCTGACTGCCAAGATGGTTGCCCCGTGCATTGCAAAGAGCAATACCGAGCCATATAAGAACACAATCGACAGCATGTGGAAGGGGTTGTAGAACAAATTACCGTAGCGAATCGAAAAGGCAGTGGTCCAGTCGAGATGAGAGAAGATACCAAATGGAACGGCCTCAGCCCAGCTACCCATCAGTACGGGACGTATCAGACCAAGCACTAAAAATAACCATATTGCAGCGGCAAATGCCCAAGGTACATGGGTTCCCATACCCAATGCAATCGCACGGCGATAGGTGCGATACCACCACAACATAATTGAGATCGTTGTGAAGAGACCAGCGATTAACCACCAGCCGCCTTCATTCATGGGCGGAAAGGTCAGGCCATATTTAGGCGCAGGTGGATCCAGTGATAACCAAAATAGCTGGCGTACAAACTGAATTGGGTTCCAATCCACCTGGGCCAGCATATTAAAGCCGATCAGAACAAACGCGGTGATGCCAAACATCAATGAGGCAACGCCAAGTCGGCCTAAATAAATGGGTCCGAGCTGCGCATTACCGATGACCCCCATGAGGTAACTAAAACCAAATGGTTTAGTGCGCTCCCGCATATCGTAGGCATTGATCGGCACGCCATGACTAGCGGGACCAGTTACTTGAGTTTGGGTAAATAAATTTTGATATTCCATCATGATCTCTCCTATTAGCTCCAGATGGGCAAGTTAAGCCACCATGTCCACCATTCAGGCCATCCTTTGGTCCAGAATGGGCCGCTAATCACAATACAAACAGCGCTCCAAAAGCCTGCCGATAAAGCTAGAAACAAGCCAACCCGGTGAATGCCTAAGGTACCAACGGAGTAGCCAACAAAATCCCGAAAGAAGGTATCTTCATGCTCAGGCGTTTTTACATTGTGGCCAGGCTGCGGGTTTGTTGATGACAAAACCAAGGCACCATGCAATGACAATGCCAAAGTCGTAGTGAAGAAGAAAGTAACAGCCAGCATGTGCGCCGGGTTGTAATGGAAGTGCAGATACTGATACCCGGTATTCGATACCCAATCCAAATGACTCAAGATGCCGTAGGGGAAGCCATGTCCCCAAGCGCCCATCAAGACTGGACGAATGACCACTAAGGTGAAGTAAGCAAAGATCGCCATACCAAAAGCAACCGGAACATGTAGCCCCATGCCCAGCTTGCGGCAAATTTCGACTTCACGGAGTGCCCACGATATAAAGGCACCTAAGGCGCAGATCGTGATGATTTGCCATAAACCACCTTCCATCATCGGCGCCGGTCCTAGCCCGTAACTGATGTCGGGCGGCGCAATATTAATCTGCCACACATTCCAAACGCCGGATTGGGCAGCGCCCCAGAGTATGAGCGCAGTACCTAAAAAGCTAAAAAATATGGTTGTGACGCCAAAAAAACCAACATAGAATGGCCCAACCCAGAAATCAAAGAGATCTCCGCCGATTAAGGTGCCACCGCGTACGCGGTATTTCTTTTCAAAATTGAGCATAGCCATTTATGCACTCCTTACTAAACGAGATAGTTCTCGTCTCTAATTAATCTGCCGTAAGCAGGTAACTATCGCTAGGTACCCACTTACGCCGGTACAACAATTACTTCTTGGAAGCTGCAACTGCAGCTTGATACTCCGCTTGACTCAAGCCATCGAGCCATTTGTATTGAGTGGTACTCAATAGGATCAAATGAATCATTGCGGCCAAAGCAAAGAGAAAAACGCCCTGCGCAACCATCGCGCGTAGTGGGTCGTATAGTTTCCAAATTCTCCACATAATGTTTCTCCTAATTTAAGTAAGACATAAAGCTATAAACGCCGCTTTCGACAGTCTTAAAAAATGATGCGCTGTCTGAACTTCCAAACAGCCAGCTTTTTTGAGATGCCGGCAAAACGATCGTTAACAAGGCAACCCCAAAGATCACTACATAACTAATTAAAAAAATAAGTTTGAAAGACAGTCTGTCGTCTACCAAATTTTTATTTAAAACTTCTGCATTTATCTTCATGATTCACCTCTTCACTTTATTTTCTAAAACTTAATTACTACTTCTTAAAAAAACCATGGACGCCACGCCCATACGAGGATGTGCGCAACAACAGCGATTGCAGTAAATCCAAGAAGTCCTTGTACATAAAATGTATGGAATTCTTGAGCCTCTGCATCGGTAAGCCCAGATATAGATCTGTTTTCACTCATGATGAATACTCCTTAAGACTGACCTTGCGGTCTTTTCTACATCACCCCTGTAGATTTGGGGACATGGCATGGTGGTGCCATATTCGGTTTGCCCTAACTGCAGGCTAATTGTTTGGTGTATGCTCATGCGGTTTCCATCACCCCTAAAGACGTTTTGGATTTATTCACACAAGCAACGGTGACGCGTTCTAAATTTCCGCTGCGCGCCTCGCGCTCGGACATATCGCGCAGGCGCTTTGCAACGGAGATCTGGGTCAACACAGGCTGGCCACTAATTAAGCGATTCAGCAGTAATTGCGCTTCGACATCCCATGGCATTGCATGGATCGCGGTTTTCAAACGGGCTGGAGTAGGATCCACCTTATCCATCTCCGTGCCCAAGGGCAGAATATGAAAGAGTGCATCAAACAGCGCATTGCATACTTCTTGAATTAAGTAAGCCGCTCCCGAATAGCCCATGTAAGGGGTTCCGGTATGCCGACGAATAATCGCCCCGGGGAAAGATGCAGGAATATAAGAGCAACGTGCATTGACTTCGCTGGCATACATCCGTTCGTTGTAACTACCAAATAGAACCAATGGCGTTTTCTTTTGTACTAAATTACGAATCTCCATGTTGTCCGTTTTTTGGCCTGGCATTCTGGAGACTGCAAAGTTGCAAGGTAGGCCCATTTCAGTCTCTAAGAAATGACTGACGCCGCGTGTGTAGGTTTCATTAGCCACGATTGCAAAGCTCGCGGTACCAAAAAAGTCCTGGGTCACCGAGCGCCACAAGTCCCATACTGGCTTTAAGGTCGTATTTTTTTCCAATGCTATGAATGGCTCTGGATCAAGACCAGTCAATTCGCCTAATTTACGTAAAAATGACGTAGTGGAATGCATGCCAATTGGCGCTTGCAAATAGGGCCGCTCTAATGTTTCGCAGAGGAGGCGACCAAATTCACGGTACATGCAAATATTCACGTCGGAATCAGCCAACTTTTCCACATCAGCTAAATGGCTGCTAAGCGGAAACACCATATTGATTTGGGCGCCAATGCCCTCCACCAAGCGTTTAATTTCGGCTAGGTCACTGTATAAATTGAATGTGCCATACGCTGGTCCAATAATATTCACCATTGGCTTTTCGCCATCTTTACGCGCTGGCCGTGCTGGTATTTTCTTCAATCCATACTCGGTCCATAACCAGTTCATCGCCCGGTTAGCGCACTGCCACTGATCTTCATCAATCGTTCTAGGCAAAAAGCGCTTGATGCCGGTACCTTCTGGAGTAACGCCGCCGCCAATCATCTCTGCAATCGATCCAGTAACCACTACCGCTGGTAAATCAGGATCCAGTACTTTATGTGCCCGCTTCATCGACTCTTCGGTGCCTTCGCGGCCCAATTGCTCTTCTGCTAGTCCAGTTACCACGATGGGTAACTCATGGGGTGGCAATGCATCGGTGTAATGCAACACCGATGTCACCGGAAGGTTTTCGCAACCCACCGGTCCATCAATGACAACTTGCAACCCCTTGATTGCAGTAAATACATAGACAGCGCCCCAGTAGCCGCCAGCACGATCGTGGTCTAGTACTAGCATTAGCCCATCTCCTCTGCTTTACGTTTCTTCTGCGCTTTTTCATTGCGGCGACGAGTCTCAGCACGAAAATCCGGGTGATCCACAGGTAAGGCATCCCATACCCCAGCCGAGTAACCGGTACCAACACCTTCAAAGAAGTCTTTCATGACATCAAAGCGGGCTTGATTACCAAGGGCTGAATTAATCACCTGCGCTAGCGATCCAGCACCGGCAGCGCCCATGAGGGGTCTTGCTGAAATTAAGTTGGTGAAATACAGCGACGGTATTGCTGCTTCTTTGGCTTTTTGCACAATCGGTGTTGTACCAATCACTAAATCGGGCTTAAATTCATGCATAGCAGCTTCGTCTTGCTCAAGCGATGCACGGTATTGCACATGCACTCCGCGCGATTCCAGCCAATCTTGATCAGCGCTACTCCAAATGGTTTTGGGGCAAGCTGTGCCAACGTATTTCACATCAGCACCGCTCTCAATCAGTAAACGGGCAACTAAGAGCTCAGAGCCCTCGTAGCCACTCATCGTAATACGGCCTTTAATTGGCTTTGCAGCCAGGGCTGCTTTAATCATGGGCAAGAACTGGTCTTTCGATAGCCCTACTTTTGCTTTTGAAATGCCGCAGGCCTCACCAATCGAATCAAGCCAAGCTGCAGTGCCTTCGTAACCAATGGGGGCTGAGCCGACAATTTTTCGTCCAGCCGCCTCAAATTCACGAATACTCGCGGTATAAAACGGATGAATCGCTGCAACTACTTTTGAGTCCAATGCTTGATAGAGTTCGCGCCACTCACGGGTTGGCACAACCGGCCCTACTGCTAAACCCATTGGCTCGAGCATCATGCCAATTCCAACCGGATCGACCGGGAACATTTCCCCAAGCAAGGTGATGGTTGGCTTGTCGGATACACCATTGCGTGGTGCCGATACAGGACCCGACTCGGCCTCACCGCGGGCATAACGCAACATCGCACTAGCTAATACGTCTTTTGCTTCAGCATGGGTTGGTACGCCAAATCCAGGCACATCAATACCAATGATGCGCACGCCATTGATTTCTTTTGGTAGGAGTTGTAAAGGTACGCCGCTAGCGGTTGGCACGCAGAGGTTAATAATCACAATCGCGTCATACAGCTCTGGGTTGGCTTCTTTGTAAACTGCGTCCCGAATATCTTCAAACAATTTGCCAGTGACCAGACTTTCCGAGTTGAATGGCACATAACCCACGCTGCGACGCGCGCCATAAAAGTGGGAAGTAAAGGTCAATCCATAAACGCAGCAGGCAGATCCCGAAAGGATGGTTGCCGTACGGCGCATGCGCAATCCAACTCGCAAGGAACCAAAGGCGGGGCACATACTCTGAGGTTGGTCGTGCGGGCCCTTGGGATAATCTTTGGCGTACTGTCCTAGGATCTCACTTTTGTTCGATGCATGAGCAGCTGCTAATAATTTTTCTGCGCCAGAGTGGCAGCCCATTCCATCTTGGGTCAGTGCCTCGCTCTGAATTGGAATTATTTTGGATTGGCTCATGGCGTATGGATCATTAGACTTTGTCGTAAATCACTTCGAGGGTTGGCTTGATGACTTCATCTTTGCCAACCATGTCGAAAATAGTAGCGGGTTCAAGCACCACATTGCGTCCGACTTGGTCTGCTGAAAACAAGCCGAGTAAGTCATCTGAGGTCATGGGCTTAGGCCGCACAGGTGGCGCCTCTGCCACATTAAGAGCCAACTCTTCAAAAACCGATGCCCATTGGCTATCGGGCTTACCGATAATTTCGTAACTGGCGCTCTTGCGGCGGATATCTTCGTTTGCAGGGATTGCCGACAAAACAGGGATACCTACTTTTTCCGCAAAGGCTTTGGCCTCGCCGGTTCCATCGTCTTTATTAATTACCATGCCCGCTACGCCCACATTACCGCCCAGCTTACGGAAATACTCTACGGCTGAGCACACGTTATTGGCAACGTAGAGGGACTGCAAATCGTTACTTGCCACTACGATGACCTTTTGGCACATGTCGCGGGCGATGGGCAAACCAAAGCCACCACAAACGACGTCGCCTAAGAAGTCGAGTAAGACATAATCAAAACCCCAGTCATGGAAGCCCAGTTTTTCGAGGGTTTCAAAACCATGGATGATGCCGCGCCCACCGCAGCCACGACCGACTTCTGGGCCACCCAACTCCATCGCAAATACGCCATCGCGCTTAAAGCAAACATCACCGATTTTGACTTCTTCACCAGCCAGTTTTTTCTTTGATGAGGTTTCAATAATGGTGGGGCACGCCTTGCCGCCGAAGAGCAGTGAAGTGGTATCGCTTTTTGGATCGCAACCAATTAGTAATACTTTTTTACCTTGCTGCGCCATCATGTACGACAGGTTGGCCAAGGTAAAACTTTTACCGATTCCGCCTTTGCCGTAAATTGCAATGATCTGTGTTTTTTTCGTTACCTCGCCGGTGTGCACTGGATCTGGCTCCACCGCAGCTTCTTTTTTTAAGTTCGTAAACTGAATCGTGATTTCTTTTGGGTTTACTGGGGCGTTCATGGTGCACTTCTCCAATCCACAATCATTTTTAAACAGCGGGCATCTTCAAACGCTGTGCGGTAGACATCATCGATTTGGGCTGATGAGCGATGGTGTGTAATCAAGTCATCCAAACTCAGAAGACCTGCATCAATGCAATTCTTTACAGCACTTAAATCACTCGGATCCCATTGGGATGCAATCCGTAACTTGGCTTCCCGCATAAAAGCAGGTGCAAACTGAAACACAATGTCATTCTCATAAAAGCCGGCGAGAATAATTTCGCCGCCGTGCTTTAGTCGCATCATCAATTGATTTAGTACTTGGGCTTGACCGCTCGCATCACAAATGCGGGCGTAGTCTTTTCTTGCATCGCTATCAGGGTGTATTACTTGATACCCTTTGGCACCACTCATCCGATCGGTATTGACTTCCCAGACGACTGGCTGATGCCCGAGCATGACAGCAATTCGAGCAATTAAACGCCCCACTACCCCATGGCCAATAATTAAGTCGGGTTGTTTATGTACATTACCCTGCGTGACGTGATAGGCAGTTGCAGCCAAGGCAAGCAGTACACCCTCTCTACCAATTTGCTCTGATAGGGACGTAACACGTGCGGAAGGCACGACTACGTGAGACGCTGCGCCGCCAAACAATCCCTTGATATCGCCAAAGCATTTAGCTCCTGGTACAAATACCCGTTGACCGACTGGAATGGTGGCTTTTGCGCCCGCTTCAATGACTCTACCGACCGATTCATATCCAGGCACCAAGGGGTAGCCCATGCCTGGGAAATCCGGCATGGTTCCGTTCCACAGCAATTTTTCTGTGCCGGTACTGATGCCGCTCCACTCAATCTCCACCACGATGTCATCCGCTTTGGGCTCATCAAGCACAAGTCTGCTGAGCTTGAGTTCTTTTGGAGACTCAATGACAACAGCAGTGGAATGGATAGTACTCATGTGTAATATTTTTTATACTTTGTTATATGTAAACTAATTTATACACAATTTCAAGTTCTAACATCAGTATTTACCCTAGTATTAGCGCTTAGCCAGCACGATTTGCGTATTAATTGGCATCTTGGTTGCTACCGTCTCTATTGCCTTAAAACCTACTTTTTTTAGTAAGTGACTGATTTCTTTAATGCTTCTGGGTCTACCCCGCCCCATTGCCAATAAATAGAAGCCAAAATAGGCATGGCCCATGGCCTGTGCATCTGGCGCATCTGCCATGGGTTCTGCAACTAAAAGCGTTCCGCCATCTGGCAAGGCCGCATAAATTGCCCGAAGCAAGGTGAGCACTCGCTCGTCATCGTGGTCAAAAATGACACGCACCAGCGTAATCAGATCGGCGCCCGTTGGCAGTGGATCCGTAAAGAAATTACCGCCATGCGTTTGAATGCCTTGTGTTGCTGGATTCAAGGCCAATTGCTCGGCTGCCAATTGCGCAACGCCTGGCAAATCAAAGAGCATTTTTTTAAGTTCTGGACTTACCGCGTGCACTCGCTTTAAAAAAGTGCCTTGACCACCGCCCACATCCAGCATGCACTGGTGTTTACTGAAGTTGTAAGCGTCGACGATTTCATCGGCAACCAAGGGCAATGAAGCTGACATCAGGGCGGAGTACTCTGCGACATTCTCTTGGTGCTTTAAAGACGCCTGATCTTCATCCTTGTCCGAAACGTAAGGCCAATACTTTCCTAAGTTACGCTCTGGCATCTCTCCGGATAATAGCGCTAGGGGATCACGCATGTCGGCATAGAAAGCAGTGTGGTGTTCTACCATTGCAGCAATGGCATCATTACCAACCAATGGTGCGCCGAGCGTACCTAAACCATAGCGATTTTCAGAGCGTCGCTCGAGTAATTTAATCGCCGCTGCTGCATCGACTAATGTTTGTAATCCCTTGACTGGAAAATACGTCAAGCGACTGAGCTCAGCGATTGTCAGCGGGCCATTTTTTAAATGATTAAATACATTGAGTCGGACACAAGCTAGCAAAATTTGGGAGTACACAAATCCCGCCATCACATCAAATAAATGACTTGCACGCGAGCGCGAGATCGAACGAAAAATCGGCACGCTGGCAGCAAACCGTTGAAAGCGTTTCGTTGCAATCAACTGATCACGTCGGATCAAGATGCGATCCCATAAGCCGTACTCAGGCTTTAATGGCAATCGGGATTGCGGAGTTGTCTCTTCTGCAATAGTGGGCATGCGTGCCTAAGCCCGGTCTATGCGGCCATACGACTAATTCCAGCCGTAATGACACGTGCATCTTTTTCAAACCACGCGGCTGGCAGAAGGCGTTCGGCTTCGTGTGCAACGAGCATTTTTAAAGCGACATCGCCTTTGCAGTTGGGTATCGATGCAATCGCTTTTGAAACCAACTCGTCAAAGTATTGCACTGCGCCGCTCAGTCCAAGTTCGCGCGCTGAACTGGGTCTGTTGTGTTCAATATCTTGACCAGCAGGCTTTCCTAAAAATTGGCTATCACCTAAGACATCACGAATGTCATCTGCGACTTGATAGGCTTCGCCCAGCCATTCTCCCAAGGCGCGCCAAGTGTCTGCATCAGAGCCCGCTGCTTGCGCGCCGCATGCAGTCGCCGCAGCAAACAAAGCACCTGTTTTGGCTCGTTGGTAATCCCCTAGCAAGGCTTGCGGCTCGCACTCCCAGGCCTGCCCTGCAATGATTCCATTTGGAGCACCAACGCCGGCTGAAATGGTTTTAATTAAAGGTGCAATTCGATTGGCAGAATGGCGCGCTGCTAACGCTACCGTTTGATATGCCATGACGATTAATGCATCACCCGATAACACTGCCAAGCGTTCGCCATATTGACGCTGAACCGACGGTACGCCGCGGCGTAATTCCGCATTATCAAAGCAAGGTAAATCATCGTGCACCAGCGACGCACAGTGCAGCAATTCAATCGCAATGGCAGCGGCCATGGATAAAGCAGGATCATCATCGCCGCAGGCATGCGCTACCGCCAAGGTCAATTGTGGGCGGATGCGCGCGCCCCCTGGAAATACCGCATGGCGCATCGCGGCGCTCAATAATTTAGGGCCCGTATCGGATTCATGGCGGGCCAATGCGGCCTCTAATGCGCGATTAATATGCTTGATGGGTGACATAAGGCACACTCCCGATAGTGAATCGCCAAACTGAGCGATTTATAGTGTAAATATTTAATTACTTGTTAATATGTAAAAAAATATAGACACTCTTATCCCTACTGTCAACCTATGAAACCCTTACATTCGTGAATAGCGCCCCAAATCCGATCCCATTTAAGCAATATTGCTTAAAAAATAGGCAACTTATTGCTTTTGAAGCCCTAAAGCGCACATGACCCACCCCTCTATTGACCGGATTCCCCAAGGCTGGCCTCTGCGCGGGCTCAGCCAATCGGTTTCTGCTGGCAAATTGGATTGGCATGTGCAAGTGGCCGGATCGCGCCATACCCCAGAGGGGTTAGCAAAACCGATCGCCTTATTGCTGCACGGTACGGGTTCCTCGGCTCACTCCTGGGCAGAATTAATGCCCGCATTAGCAAGCAGTCATTGGGTAATTGCGCCCGACTTGCCTGGCCACGGCTTTACGATTAGCCACCAATCGGAGCCACTCTCACTCACACTAATTACGCACATGCTTGCTGAATTACTACATGCATTGGAAATCAAGCAGGTCGATGACCTCGTTGGACACTCAGCCGGCGCAACCCTAGGCCTGCAATACAGCCTGCTTTACCCAGCACCCCAGCGCATTCTTGGACTCAATCCATCGCTTGTTAGCCTGCCCAGCTTCTACCATTCTTTTCTAGCGCCACTGATTAATCCGATTGCGACTTCGTCATTTGTGTCATCCTTGATTGCGGATTTTTTACCCTATACCTCAATGATTGATAGGCTATTAGACTCCACTAATTCGAAGCTGAATGGCATTCAGCGTGAGCGCTACAAGCTGCTATTCAAGGAAAAAAATCACATTAATGGCTCACTCAATTTTATGGCAGCAACGGATATTCCGAACTTACTTGCCCACGCACATGAAATTAAATCTGAGCTCACTTTTTTAGTAGCAAGGCAAGATAGCTGGGTCCGCAAAGATGAACTGCTCGCTGTAATCCAACGCTACTTTCCGCAGGCTAGGGTAATACAAGAAGATGGCGGCCATTTGTTTCATGAGGCCAATCCGGATACGGCTTTAGCGCTAATTCAATCGGTAATCAATCCGGTACAGCCCGGCTCCAATTAATACATACCCAAGAAAGCAAAACTACATGGACTCGATTACGCTCTATGCCATTGCCGGAATCATTATTGTGGCTGGCTTAGGTCTCTTTATGAATGCCTTCATCAAAGGTAATAAAACCTTAAAAAAACTGTCGTCCAAAGATAAGAAAAAAACGTGGTAAGTGCGGGATTATTGCTACAGATTACTGCCGCGCTAAATGTGCAGCGCGTTGTGAAATAGCTTTCCCTGAATTGATATACGGCAGCGGTAAATACTGTGCATTCATGGCATCGGCAAGTGCCTCAGCTAATGCTTGCGGCGCACTCGCGGTATCAATAAACAAGATAACATGCCCTGCTATGCGTAGCTTGCTCGCCATATTTAGCGCATCCTGATGCGCTTGCTCCCGGCCACCAACACCCTCTAACGTGACATTAGCAACGCCATCGGTCATCACCACAATTAAGGGCGTCATGCCTTTGCGGCGAATCGATAAGGCCATTTCATTCACGGCAGCAAAGCCGGTTGCTAAGGGCGTTCCGCCTCCACCTGGTAGAGCAGCTAGATTACGCTTAGCACGCACAAGTGAGCGCGTGGGTGGTAACACCACCTCTGCACTGCGGCCACGTAAGGCAATCATCGCAACCTCATCACGTCTTATGTAGCAGTCAGCCAACAGTTGCTCCACTGCACCCTTGGCCTCGGCTAGGCGTTGGGTCGCTGAAGATCCCGATGCATCCACCAGAAAAATAGTTACCACCCCTTGGCGTTGTTGATAGTGCTTAATGTGTAAATCATCTACGCGAATCTGAATGCGGCTGCCAGTTTGATTAGCGATAGGTGGCCTTGCTTGTAATTCGGTTTGGCGCATGGTTTGCCATGGAATGGCCGCACGAATAGTTTTCAATAGATCTAAGCGCTTGCCCCCTTTTGGTAGGCCGCGCCGTGATTCTGCTGGACGACCTGAAGCCGCATTTTTTTGCAATTGACCAAATTGCCCTTGTGAACTATGTTTACTATTGGCACGCCCCAATCCAGCGCTGAGCTCTGCTAAAGCGTTGGGCGGAATACCAGCCCGAATGGCCTCCACCATGAGTTCTTCTAACTCATCCTGACTAGGTTGATCTGTATTTTCTTTAGATTCTTTTGAATCCAGCTCGGCATCGTTATTTTGCTTTGGCTCATTTGCTGACGCACTGGGCTGATCCGCCTCTTCAGTCGAATCCGCCTCAGTATCCTCTTCATTGGGCTGCGTTTCTTCTCGGCTACTGGGCATCCGCGTAGCGCGATGGCTAAACACGAAACGCGCGGCATCCACTACCTCATCTTCGCTTACTGCATCCTGCTGTCGCAATGCTGCTAATGCTTTGGCTGCGCGCACTGCAAAAAGACTAGCGCGAATCGATTCAATTCCAAATGCGGCAGCCGATTGCACCAGTGATTCAATAAAACGGGCGTCGCATTGAATCCGAGGGAGTCGCTTTTTTGCCTTTCTTATATCTGCAGATGTAATTTGAAGCGAGTCCGCGCAGTCTTTCAAACTCAGCTGATCCAGATTTACCTGAAACGCCATGTGCTCTGCAAGCCTAAGGTGGATTGATTCATCGGGCGGGATACCCTCATCAAATGCAATCATGCCAAATAAACAGGGCATGGAGTCAGTTGCTTGCTGCTGTAAATCGACTGCGCCACGATCAACCACTTGCATGAGGTGCGCAATGGTATCGGCTGATAAGCGCTCAGCCATTGGCAACACAATAAAACCACCATGGCTTTTAGTAAGCAGACCTGCGCTGAATATCGGCTTGCCGCACTGCAGGGTTGCCTCTAAATCGAGGCCACCCAGTAATTGCTCCCTTTGGATTTGCAGGGGGATTTTCTGAAAATGCGATTCTGGGGCAAGCTGGGTTTGAAAGAAAGAAAACCACGTATCCCGGATTGACCCAAATTGACTTTTGACACAAACGCCACCTAAACCATGGGGATCAATCGCTAGCAGTGCCGCAGCTGTCTGTGCATCAAACCACGCAGATTGACCGCTATTAGTGGTCATGGCGCTTTAGAAAAAGTCTGCCAATACCCGCTCGACCCGCGTTGTCGAGCTACTGTCATCAAGGGGGTTGCGGCGTAAACGATGACGCAGCGCTAGGGGTGCTAAGCGCTTGAGGTGTTCAGCGCTGGCTTTGCGAGCGCCATCAAAGGCTGCAAGCGCACGCATGCCGCGCATTAAGGTTAATTCCCCACGCAAGCCATCGGTTCCCAGCTGTGCGCATAGTTTAGTTGCCAGCATCAGCACATCGTCGCCAATCGTCACCTTGGATAAACGTTTGCGGGAACTAAGGATCTTCTCCTTAAACTCGGCTTCGCTGTCTTGGTATTGCGCTAGAAAAGCAACTGGGTCACGCTCAAATGCATCGCGGCGCTTAATGATCTCAATCCGTTGTGCCAAATCTTGTGGGGTTCTCACCTCCACTGATAGGCCAAATCGGTCGAGCATTTGGGGGCGTAATTCACCCTCTTCTGGATTACCGCTCCCAATTAAGACAAACCGCGCTGGATGGCGAATACTTAAACCTTCGCGCTCAACCACGTTCTCGCCCGAAGCAGCAACATCAATCAGCAAATCAACTAAGTGGTCTTCGAGTAAGTTCACTTCATCGATATACAAATAGCCCCGATTGGCTTTAGCCAGCAAACCTGGCTCGAATACTTTAATGCCGTGGGAGAGGGCTTTTTCAATATCGAGGGCGCCCACAACTCGGTCTTCGGTTGCGCCCAGCGGCAAGTCGACTACGGGCACAGGCACTAGCTCAGACTTGAGTTTCTCACCGGCGGCCTTACGGGCTTCGCAGGCAAAACATAGATTAGGCGCGCTGGGATCGCAGTGGTAGGGACAGCCCGCAACTACCTTCATGGGTGGCAAGAGAGCCGCTAAGGAACGAATGGTGGTTGATTTACCGGTCCCACGATCACCAAATATAAGTACACCACCAATACTCGGCTCGATGGTGGAGAGGGCAATTGCCAACTTCATCTCATCTTGGGCAACGATTGCGGTAAAGGGAAAATTAAACGCCATCTCAATTCAGTTTAAGTAATCAACCCTGAAAGCATACTACGAATAGAAGCTAGCCCCCTATTGAATCGGGATTAGGATCTCATTGCGCCGCATCCACGGAATGCTCCACGGCGGGTTGTAACGGGCTAAGCGTGGGTTGCCCAGCGCAATCTCATTTCTGGACTTAATCCATGCCATGAGTTCAGTTGTTTTTTCTTGCACCTTATCGTCGCTGACAAACCCAGTAAACCGAATCACCGCTAACTTTTGCGGGCCGACTTGCACTAATTTGACTTGCGGGTTATTTGGCTTTGGTAAGGTATCGATGGTGTATTGCTTTGGCATCACAAATTGGATTAACCAGGTTTTTTTATCGCCCTTACCTTCTGCAATCACCGGCACAGTCATTGCAATCTTTTCAGGGACTGGCTCAGCGATATTGAGCCCTCCATCCCGTACTGAAATATTGTTACCAAAAATATAGTTAGCGATTAAACGAAATCCTGCGCTAGAAGCCTCACTCAGATCCCCTGGCACTTCTACCTGCGCCACTATTAATGGCGAGTATTGACGAATTTCAAATGGTTCGGACTGCTCTACAACACGGTAGCTGGGTTCTTCAGTTGCCATAGCAATGGGACTTCCAATGAGAGAAAAAGAAAAGGCTATGCCGAGCAAAAGCCAAGCCTGAACTGTAAGGCATGAATTATTTAAAGTCATAGAGTCGCTCTGGATTGCTTACTAAGATTTTCTTTAACTGAGTTGGGTCCTGAACCCAATTTCCGAGCAAATCACACAGATCAGCATCATTTGGCATGAAGCCCTTAACCATGACGTGAGGCCAGTCGGTTCCCCAAACAAGTTGCTCTGGATTTGACTCTATTAGTGCTTCAGCAAATCGATGAACATCAGCGTATGGCGGACTTATTTCATTGGAAATCCGATAGGCACCAGTCAATTTAACCCATGCTCGCCCTTCACGCATCATTGCGCACAGGTTCTGAAAGCCAGTATTTGTAATACCAAGGCTCGCCTTAACATAACCAAAATGGCCGAGCACAATCTCGACCGGAAAATTATGAAAATCAGTTTGTAACTGCGGGAAAGCATCCACGTGCATTAAGAATTCCAGATGCCAACCAAAGGGAGCAATTCGCGTGGCAAGTGATCGAAGCATGGTGATTGGCAATTGCCCCGTTGCATCGGCTAAATCGACGATGTTGCAACGCAAGCCGCGAACGCCTGCCAGATGCAAGGCCTCAATTTCAGCATCGGTGATGCTGTCGTCTACTACCGCAACGCCGCGTAATTTACTTGGAAATGCCTTGAGTGCGGCGAGCAACGCACGGTTATCCGTGCCATAAATACTAGGCTGCACTAAGACGGCACGCTCAACGCCCAAGTGAGCTAGTAAGTTGAAATAATCCGGTAGCAAAGCATCAGGCGGGGTGTAGATACGCTCACTGAAATAGGGAAAGCGACTTTCAGGCCCGCAAATATGAGCATGGCAATCAGTAGACCCCGCTGGCAAAAGCAGATCGGGCCGACGCAATACCCGATCTGGGGCCTGGCATAGTGGCGCCTTATTGAGGTTCAATACCGGCGTCTTTTGCAATCTTAGTGTACTTGGCGATTTCATTACGAACAAACTGGGCTGTTTGCTCTAAATTCATTGGCTTCGATGTGATGCCTGCTTTCGCGTAGGCAATCTTGATATCCACGTCTTGTAAGGCGCGATTAATGTCTTCGTTGATTTTGACTTTGATTCTCTCTGGCGTGGCAGATGGCGCCCAAACACCAAACCAAAGTCCGATATCAAAGTTCGGATACCCTTGCTCAGCAATGGTTGGAATCTCCGGTGCAACAGAGGCTCGCGCAATGCTGGTTATACCCAGCGCACGCGCTCTACCGCCGCGGACTTGCGCCATGGCTGTTTCAAATGGAGCCATGTAAAACGCTGTTCTGCCTGCAATCGTTTCTGTAATGGCTTCAGGTGAGCCCTTATAAGGAACGTGTAGCATCTTGATTCCCATGGTCTGATTAAAGTACTCGGCAGCCAAGTGCGTAGAGCTGCCAATACCAGCAGAAGCGTAAGGTAGGTCGCCTGGTTTTGCTTTTGCAGCGGCCACTAGATCTTTGATTGTTTTATAGGGGCTGTCAGCACCAACAATTAATAGATAGGGTGTTGTGCCCAGAATATTAAGGTCCGTCAGGCTTTTTAAGTCATAGGGTAATTTTTTATAAATGGCGGGGTTCGCTGCATATGAGGCAGACTGCACCAATAAAGTATAGCCATCCGGCGCCGCATTGACCACCACGCCCGTGCCAACTAAACCTCCAGCACCAGGACGATTTTCAATAATCACGGATTGCTTCCATAACTCACTCAGGCTTTTTGAAACTAGCCTACCAGCAATATCCGCACCCGATCCAGGCGTTAGCGGAACAACCATCTTGACGGTTTTAGTGGGGTATTTATCAACCGCTGGCTGGGCCTGCGCATGGGTGCCAGCACCTAATAAAGCCAAGCTAATTAATCCAACTTGCCATTGTTTATGCATCTGTTTAAATTGCGTCATATTAAGTCTCCATTTATTTTTATTGTGTTGCGTTTAAATACTAAGCCAGTTTATTGAACCGAGTCCAAAAATTGCTTCAGGGCTGCATTAAATCCGGCCGGCTGCTCAATATTCGCCAAATGGGCTGCGTCCTCGATGATATGCATACTCGAATGATCAATTAAGCGATGCAGCACAGTTGCTTGAGCGACGGTACAAGCGGGGTCTTGTCTACCCACCAAAATCGTAGTAGGTGCCGTAATCTTCAGTAACATGGTCGATTGAGCCATATCCCGAACGGCGCTGGCGCACGCAGTATAACCATCGACCGGCGTACTCAAAATCATTTTACGAACCCGCTCAATCTTGTCAGGCTCGCTGGTAACAAATCCATCCAAAAACCAGCGTTTGATAGTGCCATCGACCAATCCACTTAAACCCTGTTGATGTGCAATGGCGAAACGCTCCTCCCACAGCGAGCGTGGCGGCATCTCACTGGCCGTATCACACAAACTTAAGGAAATAACCCGATCTGGAAAATAAGCGCCAACAAACTGGCAAATCATTCCGCCCATCGATAAGCCGACTAAATGGGCTTTGGGAATCTGCAAGGCATCCATCAGGCTAACGAGATCATTCGCTAATAACTCAATACTGTACGGCCCAGGAGTTACTTGCGATTGCCCGTGCCCACGAGTGTCATAGCGCACAACGCGGTAATGGGAGGTCAATGCCACAATCGTGTCATCCCACATTTCTAGGCTGGACATCAAACTATTACTCATCATGACGACGGGAGCGGTGTCGGGGCCATCGATTTGATACGCCATCGTGATGCCATTGGCATGAATTGTTTTCTTCATAACAACCTTCAGGTAATTTGATTCATCTAAAAAGGGATATCAAGGCATTTTTCACTTGATTTGTAGATCTAATTCTACTAAGAAGCGGTGGACTTCACATACACTATTGCCATGATTGCCGGTTTAGTTCAAATACTGTTATTCCAAGGCCTAGGCGAGCTGATCTCCAAATTTGTCTTCACCACCCTACCGGGTCCAGTGATTGGGCTGGTCTTGCTTCTATCTTGGCTGATGCTGCGTGGCAAGCTCGATCCATCACTTGCTTTGGTGGCCGATGGCTTTAGCCAATACTTAGGCCTGCTGTTTGTTCCGGCTGCAGTTGGAGTAGTTCTTTTTTTACCGCAACTTAAAGAGCATGCTGGAGCACTAATTACTGCTTTAGTGGTGAGTGTTGTCCTAACGATCGCAACTAGCGCCCTCATTCTGAAACTGATGCACCGCGAGCCTAAAAACGATGCGTGAGTCTGCTTCGATAGTCGAGATCTGGGTCTATCTATCGGGCAGCCCCTTGATTGCCCTCTTTATTACATTAGCTGCCTATCAAATAGGTCTATGGCTCTATCAACGCAGCGCCCAAAATCCCTTAGCCAACCCCGTAGCGATTGCGGTGATTTTGGTTTCCGTTGCTATCGAGTTATTGCAAATGTCCTATCGGACGTATTTTGAAGGAGCTCAATTTGTCCATTTTTTACTGGGCTCGGCTACGGTCTCCTTGGCCATTCCGATTTACCGCGGCATACAGCATTTGCAAAGTCGGGCCCTGCCGCTGATTATTTCCTTGGTGTGTGGTGGTTTAGTTTCAATTCTGAGTGCAGTAGGTATTGCTACCGCGCTGGGCGCAGACAAAACCTTGATAGGTGGACTGTATTCCAAATCGGTCACTGCGCCGATTGCGATGGGCATTGCCGAACAGATTGGAATATCACCCACACTAACGGCGGTGTTTGCGGTTGTCACCGGCATTTTGGGCGCCGTCTTAGCGCGCTTCATACTGGATGCGCTAGGCATGAAATCCTGGTGGCAGCGCGGCTTTGCGATTGGAGTAGCATCGCATGGCATCGGCGCATCACGGGCGTTTAGTGTGAGTCCTGAAGCAGGCGCCTATGCCAGTCTGGCGATGGGTATGCATGGCATCTTGGGTGCCATTGCCATCCCGTGGATTTTTCACCTGATCAATCGCTAAGCTAAATAAACTTAGCCCAAGTGGGTCTTTAAAAACGCATGGGCTCGCTGCCATGCTTCCTTAGTCGCAGTTGGGTTGTATTGCAAGGGCGGTAGGTGCCGCGCGTCTGCCTCTGGATTAGTAAAGGCATGCTTTGCGTCATAGCGATAGAAATCATAAGACACGCTTGCGGCTTTTAAATTATTCTCTAGCTGATCAACACCAGCAATGGGGAAAAATTCATCGTGCAAGGCCCAATGCCCCTGGAGTGGTTTTTGAATCTTGCTGGCATCGATGTACTCCAATGGAGGGTAGCCGTACCACACGATGCTGGCATCAAGCTCAGGCACATGCACTGCCGACAATAAGGTTAGTGCTCCACCCATGCAAAAACCAGTAACAGCAACCGTAGGACTGCCGGTTTTCTTTAAATGCTGTACTGCTCCTCGAATGTCCTGCGCTGCTACCTCCCCAAAATTCAGGTTGCCCATTAAGTGTTCAGCCTCTTTTGCTTCTAAAGCCAACTTGCCTCGATACAAATCCGGCACCAAAGCGCGATATCCCGCTTCTGCCAATTGATCTGCGACTGCCTTTACTTGATCATCTAAGCCCCACCACTCCTGAATTACGACTACTCCAGGCCGAGTAGAGTTCTGTTCTTGTTCAGCAAGGTAAGCACTGACTAATTGACCATCGGGGCGTGGATATTGAACGAGTGAGCGCATGAGGTGTACTCCTTATGTAAATAGCGTAAGTAGCGATAGAATGGAAACGTCCACCCTAAATTACCATAATCAGGTCCTGTCGTCATGCGTGCTTCCCCCGACCAAACCGTCCTGCTCATTATTGATATGCAGTCAAAGCTGATGCCGGCGATTGAAGACCATGCCCACGTGCTAGGACAGTGCATTCGATTGGCTAGAATTGCAAAACAACTCGGTATACCCATCATGGGCACTGAAGAAAACCCAGCCGGCCTGGGGGGAAATCACCCTGAGCTAAAAAGCCTCTGCGATCAAACGGTAACGAAGTTTTATTTTGATGGCTGTAGTGATGGCCTCGTAGATCATATCCCCACTGACCGTAAGCAATTGGTACTGGTGGGTTGTGAAGCACATGTTTGCTTAATGCAGACTGCCTTGGGGCTCCTTGAGCACGGTTTTGCTGTGACGATTGCCATCGATGCCATTGGTTCTCGCCAGTCACTCGATAAGACCATGGCTAGCATGCACCTAAAAGAATCCGGTGCCACACTCAAAACCGTTGAGATGTTGGCATTTGAATGGCTTAAAACCTGCCAACACCCCAGCTTTAAAAACACCTTAGCCCTAATTAAGTAACAGCGACTTCGTGGCATAACAAAAGAAGTACTGAATTTGATGCACATCAAGTCAAGCGGGGCTTTTTTGATCAAAAATACCGGGATCGGCAGTGCTAAACTTCATTAGTGCATTTTTTACAACAACTAAAATAAGCAATCACATTTAAGGAAACAACATGAAGATACTATTACCAGTGGATGGCTCTAAATCCTCGATTAATGCGTGCAAATACGTCGCTAAGCTATCAGCTGAACTCAAAAGCAAATGCGTCGTCACTTTAATTAACGTGCACGACGATGTCGGCTTGGCACACGTTAAGCAGTTTGTGGCAAAAAGTGTAGTCGATGATTACCTGCGCGAAATCAGCGAGAAAGAACTCAAACCAGCCCAAAAGGTATTAGAAGCAGCTGGTATCAAACATTCCATGGTGATTAAGCGCGGCAATATTTCAGAAGAAATCATTGATTTAGCTAGCAAAGAAAAAATGGACCTAATTGTGATGGGCTCCAAAGGTCGCAGTAGCTTTGTCGACATGATCATGGGCTCAATTGCACAAAAGATTGTCTCTGGTGCGAAGCAGCCGGTTGTTCTAGTGAAGTAAGCGCCTTGTTTGCCCTTGGGGGTAAATGACAAAAGCCTTGCATGTTACTGCAAGGCTTTTTTTATTCACTTACTACAGAAAATGCTGGCTTAGGTAGTACCGTAGTTCTTAGCAATAAAGAAGACTCGCTCCACATCGGTCTTCCATACGACGCCGTCGCCAATTTGCCCCGTCTGGCAAACCTCCACAATACGATCCATGAGGAGATCGGCCACATCATCGCTGCACACAATTTCAATCCGTACCTTTGCCGAGTAATCGGTTAACTCTTCCTTGATGGTGGATTTATCGCGGCTTCCTGGAGCGCCGCAGCCTTCGACGCGCGTCACCGTCATACCCGGAAAGCCAGGTGTTTCCATTAGGGCATTTCGTAGGGCAGGTAATCGCCCCGGACGAAAGACAGCTTTGATTTCGATCATGCTTCAACCTCTTTTTCTTCAAATGTGCGATACAAGACCGGTAATACCAGTAATGTTAACGCGGTTGAAGTAATTAAGCCTGAAATAACCACTACTGCCAAGGGGCGAGTCACTTCGGACCCGGGTCCGCCAGAGAACAACATTGGCACCAAAGCCAGCATCGCTACCGATGCCGTCATCATGACGGGCCGGAAACGATGCTCACATCCATGCACTAAGGCATCTTGCATCGAGCAGCCCTCTTCTCGCAATTGCTTAATAAAGGAGATCAGCACCACTCCATTTAGTACTGCGATACCCCACAGATTAATAAAGCCCACTGCCGCTGGAACCGATAAATATTCGCCGCTGATTAAGAGCCCAAAGATGCCGCCAATCGATGCGAAAGGCAGCACTAAAATGATCAAGCCAGCTAAGCGGATCGAGTTAAACAACATAAACAAGAGGAAGAAAATCGCTGCGATCGTAATGGGAATAATGATCATCAGACGCGCCATCGCACGTTCCATATTTTCAAACTGGCCGCCCCATTGCAAGGTATAGCCTTCTGGCAAAGATACTTTCTTTGCAATTTGCTCCTGCGCCTCTTTTACAAAGCCGCCCAGATCGCGACCTTCCACATTGACACCAATCACCAGGCGGCGCTTACCGCTCTCCCGAGAAATTTGCGCAGGACCATCGATCAAGCTAATTTCGGCTAAGTCGCGCAGCAAGACTTGAGCACCATTGGGTGAGTGCAAAATAATCCCGGAGATGGCCTCAACGTTGTCACGGTAAGGCGCTGGATAGCGCAGCATTAAGGGGAAACGGCGCTCGCCCTCATACACAATCGACGCTTGTTTGCCGCCAATCGCGGTCTCGATTACTTCGTTGACATCCGAGACATTAATGCCATAGCGCGCGATGGCATCACGGTCAATCTTGATGTTCAGGTAGTTCTGACCCGATGCTTTTTCAATCCGCAAGTCGGTACTACCCTTCATACCGCTAAGCACTTGACTGATTTGATCACCCAGTTTTTTAAGCTCGCCAAGGTCTTCACCGAAAATTTTAATCGCCACCTGCGAGCGCACGCCAGACACCATTTCATCGACCCGCGCAGCAATCGGCTGGGAAATTGACAGCTCAACACCAGGTAAGGTTTTCAGCTTCTCCCGAATTTGATTCGCAATCTCTTCTTGGCTTAAATCACGATCACCTAATGGTTTGAGTGTAACAATCGGATCAGACTCAAATGGCTGACCTGCATCGGCGGATGACTCGCCACGACCTAAACGTGATACGACACGCTCAACTCCAGGAACTGTCATGATGCGTTTCATGGCCTCAAATTCCAACTTAATGGATTCGTCCAAGGAAATATTGGGTGATTTGGCGATCAAGGGGGTAATGGAGCCTTCTTGCATGACTGGAATAAAGGATTTACCCAGCATCATAAAAGCAACAAAGCTGGTCAGTAACAAAATGATGGCGCGCTTTACAACTAATTTTGGGTTTTCTAAGCACCAATGTAGCCATTTGGTGTAAGGCGTTCTTAAGACCCGAACAATGCGCGTATCTTCCTCGCCGCCGCCTTTTAAGATATAGGAGCAAAGCACAGGCGAAAGAGTAAATGACAGTATCAAAGAAATTGCAAGGGCAATGGCAATCGTAATCGCCATCGGCGCAAACATCTTGCCTTCCATTCCCTCTAAAGATAGCAATGGCATAAACACCAAAATGATGATGCCAATACCAAACAGCACGGGCTTACCAACCTCGGTTGCTGCCTCCAAGATGATGCGGTTTTTAGATTCCCCTGATTTGAGTCGAGCGCCTAATTTGGCAAAGGTATTTTCAACGACTACGACCGAGCCATCGACCATGATGCCCACCGCAATTGCAAGGCCGCCAAGCGACATCAAGTTCGCAGAAATGCCATAGCGGTTCATCACCAAGAAGGTTAGGAGTGGCGTCAAGATAAGGGTTGCAACCACAATGATCGACGAGCGTACGTCCCCTAAAAATAAGAAGAGCAAAATGATCACTAAAATGATGCCCTCGATCAGCACTTTCGCCACGTTAAACATCGCTGCATCAATCAAGTCGGTACGATCATAAAATGGAATGATCTGCAAACCATCGGGTAATAGTTTTCCTTCGTTTATCTCGCGTACTTTTAACTTGATTCGGCTGACTACCTCACGCGCATTGCCACCCCGAATCATTTGAATGATTCCGGCAACACTTTCAGTTGTGCCGTTTAAAATAGCGGCGCCCTGCCTAACCTCACTGCCGATCGTGACATCGGCAACGTTACGCACATAGACTGGCGTACCTTTGACTTCCTTCAAAATAATCTTGCCAATGTCTTCGGGTTTAGCAATCAAACCAACACCGCGTATCAAGTAACGCTCGGAATAGGTGGGTAACTGCCCGCCGCCCGAGTTCGCATTGTTGCGAGCTAAAGCTTCATACACATCCTGCAAACTCACCTGGTAATGGCGCAAGCGTTCAGGATTAACCAGTACTTGGTACTCTTTAGCGTAACCACCCTGCGTATTAATTTCAGCCACGCCAGGAACCGAACGTAGCATTGGCCGAACAATCCAGTCTTGAATGGTTCTTCGCTCGCTTAATTCATCGATACTCAGTTCGGTATCGCCGTCTGCGGGATGATTAATGGTGTATTGGTAGACCTCACCCAAGCCGGTGGAGAGCGGGGCTAGAACGGGAACAACGCCGATTGGCATACGCGAGGCGGCCTCGATCAAGCGCTCTAAAACCAATTGCCTCGCAAAATACACATCGGTTTTTTCAGTAAAGACCAGGGTCACAATCGAAATACCATTTCGGTTCAGAGAGCGCATCTCTACCAGGCCCGGTAAACCCGTCATACTCAGCTCAATTGGAATCGTAACAAAGCGCTCGACCTCTTCAGGCGAGCGGCCTGGAGCCTCACTCGCAATTTGCACCTGAACGTTGGTAACATCAGGAAATGCGTCTACGGATAGGCGTTTAGTCGCTATCAAGCCGGCAATCAGAAACACCGCCGCAATAATCAAGACAAGAAGGCGTTGCTGGAGTGCGATGCGGACTACTTTTTCAATCATGGTGTGGCTTTATCTCACTCAAAAAATAAATCAGCATTGAAATTAACCACCCGACAGCTGTTTCTTACGTTCGGTGTTGAGGTGATAGGCACCTTTAATCACAATCTCAGTTCCAGCTTTTAAACCGGAGATAACTGGCCTAAAGCCCTTGCCCTCGGGTCCTAGCTTAACCATCACCATTCGATAGCGCTCATCGTCTTCACGCACATAAACATAGTCGTAGTTGTCTTCGCGAACAATCGCCTCCAAAGGTACGAGAAGGCGCTCACGTGGTTGGCTATCAATCAACATGGTTGCCAGCATGCCTGGCTTGACCTGACCACTTTGATTTGGAATATCCATGCGCACCAATACCGTTCGGGTTGTCGGATTGACGATCGAATCGACATGCGAGACCACTCCCTCGATTACCTGATTACGTAGGGCGGGAATAATGACGGATGATTTTTCCCCTTTACGTATTAAATACGCAGCACTTTCAGGTACCTCGGCAATAGCCCAGAGGGCATCCAGGTCAGCAATGGTGAACAGTGCATCGGCTGGCTGAACGACCTGCCCCTTGGTAATTTTGCGTTCGACGATCTCGCCGTCAATGGTTGCGCGTACATTATTGATGGATTTGATCACGCTGGTTTTTGCAAGCTGATCAATACTGGCTTGATCCATGCCCTGCACCCGCAATTGATCATTAGCAGCGCCAAATTGGGCTTTAGCGCTAGTGGCTTCGGCCTCCCGGCGCTGTAATTCGGCTAACGCAATCACATCCTCTTTATACAAAATACGGGCGCGATTAGCTGCTTGCTCGGCAAGCTGACTAGCGCTCCTGGCTTGCAGGTAAGCCAATTGCGACTGGGTTAATTCGGTTGACGTAATTTTGGCTAGCAAGTCGCCTTGCTTTACCATTTGGCCTGGAAAGCCGAGTATTTCTGAAACGCGGCCAGTGACGTTAGCACCAATGCGCGCCAGGAAGGATTCATTAAAGTCAATGCGCCCTGAGACGCGCACCTCTTCTGTGAATTGGCCGAGCTCGAGCTTGCCGTCTTGAATCATCTTGCGCAGATCATCATTCACGTAAACAGTGTTTGGATCCTGAACGTATTTGACTGTTGGCTTAGGATCAAACACATCAAAGTAGTGCAAGGTCGAGAACACCACAACCAGCCAAGGCAATACAAATAAGCCTTTCTTAAACCAAGTCGGGGCTTGTAAATAGGTATCCGTGAATGCGGGCACGCGCACGGCAAGCCAATTAAATACTTGGCTATAGAGCTGCTTTTGCGTCGCTATTGTGCTGTCATAGGCTTCTTCAGCATATTGCAAGAGGCGATTTTTTAAGGCGATTAACTGGTCTCTGATCTGCTTAAGAAGAATCAGTAACTGGGGATTCATTTTTTATCACCTTCGAGTTTGGCAACCCACTCTGGGCTGGCACGTAAACGCTGAATCTCCGTCGTGATCGATGCCAGATCAAAACGGGCTCTAATTAAGTCATTGCGGGCTGCGCGAAATGTGCGCTGGGCATCAAGGTATTCCAGCATGCCGCGCTCGCCAAAGCGATAGGAAATTTCAGCAATGCGCCTGGCGCTCGCTGCCAATTTGACTACCTCTTGATCCAAAATTTGCACCTGGTAGCTGGCAATCAAGTAAAGCTTGTATGCCGATTGCATCTGCTGCTCTAAGCTTTGGGTCTGGGCATTAAATTCATTTCTGGCCTTGGATGCATTGGCCTCGGCCTCGGCAATTTGGCCACCCCTAAAGTCCCAAATGGGAATGGTCAACACTAAGCCATACAAACGATCGGTGAAATTGGGGTCGTTGTATTGCTGGGCTTTAACTGCCAAGTTGGGTAGGCGAGAGTTTTTCTCAAAACTCAATCGGGATTCGGTTGCCTCGACCTGTGCTTTAGCCTTTTGCAATTCTGGACTTTGATTGCGCACCTCAGTCATGAGGGTCTGTAATGGCGGTAATTCATTCATTTTTTGGCTGTCAGGCGCTACTGAAAATTCGGCTGGTAACTGGTGGCCGACTGTTTGCCGCAAGAGTCCACGTGCTTGCTCAATACGGAGCTTGCTGGATTCCGCATTCATTTGCGCGTTCAAAAACTCCGTCTGCGCCCGAATCAATTCAAAGCGCGCCGTTTCACCCACGTCGTAACGTAACTGCATACGATCACGGATTTGTTTAGTGAGATCCAAGTCTTCATTGGCTGCCCGTGTTTCAGCCTCGCGACGCAATAACTCGTAATAACGCAGCTGCACATTGGCAATCGCTTCGACTTCAAAGGCAATGCGAGTAGCCTCAGCAGCCCGCGCATTTGCTTCTGCGGCGTCCACCCGTGGAAAGCGCGTATACGGCATATCCAGTGGCTGAGTCACTGACCACGATGACACATTACCGGTAGTCAATGGGCCCGAGGCAGAGCGCTGTTGTCCGGTGTTGTATTCAAACTGGGGATTAGGGACTGCTTTGGCGGTGCGCAACTGACCGCTCGCTGCTGCTGCTTGATCGCGCGCCGCCAATACTCTAGGGTTTGATTCCAATGCAATCTGAATTAATTGCTCTAGGCTATAAATTGTGCCGGGAGCGGCTGGCGTTGGCTTTTGGATTGGCGGCGCAAGATCCAGCTTTGGCTGGGCTGATGCGATTGGCATAGCAAGGATTAGCGCCACTGCCAAGGGCATGCAAGCCACCAATCTACCAATTCGAAAATTACGAATACGCATCCTGTCCCTGAGAAATAAAAAGCCATCAACCATTCATAAAACAAATGGTCTTGCCGCGGACTTTGTCCACCCCGATACCGGCTTAGATACTTAAATACAGACCTAAACGTAATGACGGTATACGAGACTCATTGCTGAGCTGGCTACTCCCCAGTGCTTCGTTGTTAAATTAAAACATAAAGCAAAAAAATTTGCGGCTTTGCACAAAAAAACGCAATATCCATAAAAACAATGGGAAATTCTCTTTATCCGATTACCCCTCTATCTTCAATTGCAAATCACTGGGAATCAATGGATGAAGTCAGTCTAATAAAACAATAACAACTATGCCGTCGCAATAATGGCATTAAAGGTTTTACTTGGCCGCATCACTGCCTCGCACTTTTCCGGCTCAGCAAAATAATATCCGCCAATGTCCACCGGCTTGCCCTGCACTGCATTGAGCTCAGCCAAAATAGCTGCCTCTTGCTCTTGGAGGGCCTTCGCGATGGGAGCAAAGTGAGCCTGCAATTCTTTATCCTCGGTCTGTTTAGCGAGTGCCTGTGCCCAATACATCGACAAATAAAACTGGCTACCCCGGTTATCTAACTCACCGGTGCGCGCAGAGGGCGATTTGCGATTCTCAAGCAAGGCGCCCGTTGCTTCATCCAGGGTACGCGCTAAAATCTTGGCTTTTTGATTGCCGGTTTTGTCGCTAATGTCTTCCAGCGAAACGGCTAGTGCCATGAACTCCCCCAGGGAATCCCAGCGCAAATGGTTTTCTTCAACCAGTTGCTTGACATGTTTAGGCGCTGAACCACCGGCACCAGTTTCAAAGAGACCGCCACCGGCCATCAAAGGCACAATCGATAACATCTTGGCGCTGGTCCCCAACTCAAGAATCGGGAATAAATCCGTTAAGTAATCGCGCAGAATATTACCGGTCACTGAAATCGTATCCTTTCCGCGTATCACCCGCTCCAAGGTATAACGCATTGCCCGTGTTTGCGACATGATCTGAATATCAACGCCAGTCAGATCGTAATCCTGCAGATAGGTCTTCACTTTTTTAATCAGCTCGGCTTCGTGCGGACGGTACTCATCCAGCCAAAATACGGCTGGGGTGTTCGATAAACGGGCACGATTGACCGCCAACTTGACCCAATCTCGAATCGGCGCATCCTTAACCTGACACATACGCCAAATATCACCCTCTTCGACCTCCTGCTCAATCAAAACAGCGCCGTCATCGGCGACGATGCGAGCAGTACCAGCCTCGGCGATTTCAAAAGTCTTATCGTGGGAGCCATACTCTTCTGCTTGTTGCGCCATTAGACCCACGTTCGGTACCGTGCCCATCGTCTTGGGATCAAAGTTACCGTGGGTTTTGCAAAAGTTAATGATTTCTTGGTAAATGCGGGCAAAGGTACTCTCTGGAATAACCGCTTTTGTATCTTGTGGACGTCCATCTGCGCCCCACATCTTCCCGCCAATACGAATCATCGCCGGCATCGATGCATCCACAATTACATCGCTAGGGGAATGTAAATTCGAAATTCCTTTTGCTGAGTCCACCATTGCTAAGGCAGGACGGTGTTCATGGCAGGCATGCAAATCTTTTAATATTTCTTCACGCTTCGTTGCAGGCAGGCTTGCAATCTTGTCGTACACGCTGCTAAGGCCATTGTTTACATTGACACCCAGTTCTGCAAACAGTTTTTCATGTTTTGCAAAGGCGTCTTTATAAAATATTTTGACCGCGTGACCAAATACAATCGGATGTGAAATCTTCATCATCGTTGCCTTGACGTGCAGCGATAACATCAAACCCGTCTTATACGCATCTTCCATCTCTTCTTCATAAAAAGCGCACAAGGCTTTTTTACTCATGAACATGCTGTCAATCACTTCGCCTTCTTGCAAACTAATCTTTGGTTTTAAGACAATGTTTTTACCGCTTGCGGTGACTAGGTCCATCTTCACATCGCAGGCCCTGGTCATGGTCATGGACTTTTCGCTGGAGTAAAAATCGCCGCCGTGCATGTGCGATACGTGGGTGCGGGAAGCCTGGCTCCAAACCCCCATCGAGTGCGGATTGTTGCGCGCGTAACGCTTGACTGCGGCAGGCGCACGGCGATCGGAATTACCCTCACGCAATACTGGATTTACAGCACTGCCTAAGCATTTGGAATACCGTGCCCGAATGGCTTTCTCTTCTTCATTTTTTGGATCGTCAGGAAAGCTGGGGATGGCATAGCCCTTGCCCTGCAATTCTTTAATGGCATCTTGGAGCTGCGGAACCGATGCACTGATATTAGGTAACTTGATGATGTTGGTATCGGGCTGCAGGGTCATTTTCCCGAGCTCCGCTAAATTGTCAGGCACACGCTGCGCCTCAGTCAAATATTCTGGAAACTCCGCCAAGATGCGCGCTGCTACAGAAATGTCACTTTTTACGATATCAATGCCGGCCGATTTGGCAAAGGCACTGATCACCGGCAGAAATGCACAGGTCGCAAGTGCGGGAGCCTCATCGGTAAAGGTATAAATGATTTTTGAATTTCCTGATGCCATAACTATTCCTTAAATGGGATAACGCAATTGGGCATGGTTATAGATCTGCCCCATGCATGATTCACTCCATTGATGCTGCGAGCGCACAATGCAATCCAACATGCAGACACCCCATTTTAAAGCATCACCTTTGCAGAAAAGGGGCTGATTTTATATACTGAGATTGTGATTTACCTATTGAACTCCATAATTGCTCCTAACGCACTAAATTAGTGCATATCTAGCTTCCTTTTCCCTCCTAAACTGGCCAATCCATGAATACCCCTCTCAAACTCGGCTTATTGATCCTGGCTGGCGGCCTGGCTGTGGCATTCTTAATGCCGAAATCCGGCGTTGATTCGAAGCCGTCTCCTACTACTCCCTCCTCTATAAAGGCAAATACCGTGAGTGAATTTCAAAAAATTGACACTGTCCTTGGCAGTGGCGCAGAAGCCAAGGCTGGATCCGATGTGTCGGTGCATTACACCGGATGGCTGCATGATCCATCTGCACCTGATCTCAAGGGCAAGAAATTTGATAGCTCGGTCGATCGCGGTCAAGCATTTGAGTTTCCACTCGGTGGAGGGCGTGTGATTAAAGGCTGGGATGAAGGCGTTGCCGGTATGAAAGTTGGCGGCAAACGGACCTTAATTATTCCGGCGGAGATGGGCTATGGCGCCCGTGGTGCTGGCGGCGTGATTCCGCCCAACGCTACCCTGGTGTTTGATGTGGAGTTACTTGGCGTCAACTAAAGCACTGAAGCCACTCAATACTAAAAGCCTTCTCTGATCGGAAGGTTTTTTAGTTTTCAGAAGTCGGAAAGCGGCTACCGCAATGCCTGCAGTATTGATCCGTTATTTCGTGACCATCGGTACAACAGGCATCGCAGGTTTTTTTGGCGACAAATTCTTGGTTACGGCGGTGCGCAAACTCGGCGGTCACAATCCCCGTTGGCACCGCTAAGGTGCCCCAGCCCATCAGCATCATGGCCGATGAAATGAGTTTGCCCAAATCGGTGTGCGGAGTGATGTCACCAAACCCAACGGTGGTCATCGTTGTGATTGCCCAGTAAACCGCAATCGGAATGCTCGTAAACCCATTACTCGGCCCTTCCACCACGTACATGATTGAGCCCATCACGGTTACCACCATCAATACAACCGATAAAAAAACCAAAATTTTTCGTCTACTAGCGGATAAGGCTTCTGCTAAATGCTGGTACTCCGACATGTATGCCGTCATTTTAAAAATACGAAACATCCGAATCAAGCGCAATATGCGCACATCAATCAATGCATGCAGCTCAGGGAAGAGAAGGGCAAGATAAGTTGGCACCACTGCCAGAAAATCAATGATGCCGTAAAAGCTGGTTGCGTAACGCCAGCGGTACTTGGCGCAATACAAACGCGCAATGTATTCAATACTGAAGAGTATGGTGAACATCCACTCCACAACCACGAGTTGATGGTGATATTGCTTGGAGATTGACCCTACGCTATCGAGCACAACTGCCAATACCGAAAGCAAGATGGCGTAAATTAAAACGCGGTCAAACAGCAAACCCATTTTTGTATCGGATTCAAAAATGATGATGTAGAGCCGCTCTTTAAAAGAGGGTGTAGCGTGGTGCTGCGATTTGCTAGGCGAAGTAGTCATGAAGATTCGGGCAAGATTTTTGACTTTGTCCTATTGTATGAACAATTAATTCCCGTGGCCTAGTATTACAAAAATACGCGGGGAAATTAGCCCTTATTCGATTTGTGCGGATAGAGGGTATTCACGAGTTTCAGTAAGGGTGGCCCAAAAAACCCAGAAATGCCATGGCGGTGTTTTGCAAAGAAGCGATAGCTGGGCCCTAGAATCGGCATCATCCAGCTGCGTGTAAAAAGCCAGGTCATGAATGGCAAATTGGCACGGCGATAGGCCTCACCAAATACCGCAACTCCATTGATGGGCGCCTCACCCTCTATTTGACCGTACATGCTGGCCAAGGCTTCTTCACACGAGACCCCTACTTGCTCTGCATCGTATTGCGATGAGTTTATGTCGATAAAACGCAATAAACCCGACGCATTGCGATTTTGCAAAAAGACGATTTCTGCTTGGCACAAAGGACAAGCACCGTCATAAAAAAGGGTAAAGGGTTTCATCGTCCGTGGGACTGCTTGTATTGGGTGGGGCAATAGGCACGATCGATTTCGGGACTGCGCAATGCGCTGTGTTTGCTTGCGCGACCAGTTACGCGAGCACGCCACAAGCGAAAAGAGCCCGCCTTTAGATTGGCGCGCATTAAGCGAATCACTGCAGGCTCCGCCAAGCCATATGTCCGCTGGATGGCTTCAAAAGGTGTGCGGTCCTCCCAGGCCATCTCAATAATGCGCGAGGTATCCGCGGCGCTGAGCTCGGCTGGCATGGATGGGTCTTGAGTAGGTGCTGGCATATCAAGCAAGTGTAGAGCTTATTCACTAGAATGGTGTGGCTCCCATTAAAAACCGGTTTTCCATGAAATTCCTTGCCCTACGCACTGCTTACCTTGGTCTAGCGGCTCTTGTCGCCAGCGGTTTAGTCGCTTGCGATAAAAACGACTACACCACCTGGGTTTGTAATCCGAGTGCGAGTTTGGCAAAAGTAACGATGGTCCTCAGTCGCTCCGTCATGACTCTAGATCCACCCCAAATCCAAACGACTAGTCCATCGAATAATAAGCAATCCAATCTGCGTTTTTGCGGCAGCTTGGGACATGACAGTTATTTTGACCTACGTTGCCCGGACAACACGAAATCAGCCCTAGTGCAATTTACCCCCAGCTCAGGGGCGCTTCGTCTGGGAACCCAAACCATGCAATGCACCGTCCTTTAACTAAGGCCGATCTCATCATGCTGACTAAAAATCCTCTGAGCCCAAAAAAATTATTGCTGACGAAGTGGACTGCCGTTCACCCCGTTAAGAAACAAAAGCACTTTTTGGTGAGTAAAGTCATTCTTCCCGAATTACCGCACGAGGCCATCGAACACGTTGAGATTGAGGCTGTATTTAGTAAAGTGGTGCGGCAAATTCCTTGGCGTGAATTGACTGACTCGACCATTTGGAAACAGGGCTGGGTTTAAATGATGCATTCACTTCCTGAGGGCTATCGGGCCCTCATCATCGGCTCATCAGGCACGATTGGCGCTGCCTTTTTGGAACTGCTCCAAGCTGACCCCCGTTGCGGCGAAGCACTGGGCATTCATCGCCATTCGAGTCCAGCCATCGACTACGCCGATGAATCCACTATTGCCAGCGCAGCTCTAGTGCTGCAAGCGCGTGGCCCATTTCACCTCATCATCAATACCATTGGTGTCTTGCATACGCAGGCATGGAGTCCCGAGAAAAAACTAGCGGACGTAAGCTACGGTCAACTCGAGTCCCTCTTCCAGATCAATGCCTTTGGTCCTGCTGTAACGTTAGCCAAGTTCAGTACCCTACTGGCCAAAGACAATGCGATCATGGCCGTCATTTCAGCTAAGGTAGGTAGCATTGAAGACAATCGCCTTGGCGGCTGGTATAGCTATCGCGCTTCTAAAGCCGCACTCAATATGCTCATCAAGACCGCTGCAATTGAATTACGGCGCACACAGGCCAATACCAAATTAATTGCACTGCATCCGGGCACCGTGGTCTCCCGGCTCTCAAAGCCCTTTAAGGGTGAGCAAATTGGTCGGCCTGCACTAGATGCTGCGCGCGACATGCTAGCCGTACTTAATCAATTGCCCTTATCTGAATCGGGCAGCTTTTACAGTTACTCGGGTGAAAAGTTGCCGTGGTGATGCGAGCGCGATTCCGATTGTGGCAATGCAGGGTAGCGATGCTGCTCACCACGCTATGCTTAAGTACTGCGGCAGTGGCTAATTTAACAAGTCCAATGACCGACGGTCAGCATATTTTATTCATGCGCCATGCGGATGCCCCCGGCTTTAGTGATCCTGCCGGCTATCGTCTGGATCAATGCAATACGCAACGCAATTTGGGTGAGTTTGGAAAAAAACAGGCAGAGCGAACTGGGCAGTGGCTGAGCCAACAAGGTATCGAGCGCGCTAAAGTATTTAGTAGTCCCTGGTGCCGCTGCATGGATACCGCCACCTTACTCAATAAAGGCCCAGTGACGAGCGAAAAAGCGCTGGGCTCGTTTTTTGGCAACATGAGCCAATCCGGTCAACAAACTGAAGCCCTACGCCAATTGGTGCAAGCGAGTTTGAAGCAGTTTCCGAAAACACCCATCATTATGGTGAGTCATCACGTCAACATCGAGGCATTTACAGGCGCGGTTCTTGGCTCGGGCGATATGGTGCTGGTCAAAATTGGTGCGAATGGCAAAGCTATATCGCATCAGGTTTATCCGGGGATGCGTTAGGTACCAGAACACCAATGCGGGACTTACCCTTGCATCACCTTACGTAGTTGTTCTAAAAATAATTCTTCACCATGCCGTACCCCAGCATGCCAATCGCTACCAGCAGATGCATCAGCATCATCCGTAATGTATTTGAATGAGCGCCATGGAATGCCGGCATCGTGGGCTACTGCAGAAATCGCAAAGAGTTCCATGTCCACCACATCAATTGCTTGTGCAATCAGCCATGGGTCGGGCTCCGTTACAAAACTATCGCCTGTACCGCACACATGGATTCCGCCATCGGACAAATAACTGTTCGGCCGTGTTGAAAAAGGCACCTGCCCGCGTGGCGCCAAGGGCTCGGCTAAGACATCCCGTTGTACCACCTTGCCAATATCGAGCAATCCACTGACGGCAGGATTGATGCGCCCTACGGTTCCAAAATTAATAATCTCGCGCGGGCGATAGCTCTGAATTGCCTTCAGAGTCGTAATCGCTGCATTGATTTTACCAATCCCTGAGTACACAACCTTAACCCCTAGGGGCAGACGCGTTGGATCAAGTTCATTCTCTAAGGCGGTGATAATGACAAACGGATGACTCATTATGGGATTAACCTTGGCTAGTAACAACACGTACTGAATACGCAACATCACAACTTAATTAATGAATACAAAACACATGCAATTACTCGATTATCTGCCATCTATTCCCGACTTTCCGAAACCCGGTATTCAGTTTCGGGATATTTCCCCGCTGCTCGGCCATCCAGATGCCTTTGCCTATGCCCTTGATTGCATGGCTGCCCTAGCTCAACAACTTGATTACACCCATTTGGTTGGCGTGGAGTCACGTGGATTTATCTTTGCATCGGCCTTGGCATTGCACACCAAAAAGAGCTTAGTGCTGGTACGCAAACCCAATAAATTGCCTCAAGCTAGCCATCAGCAGTCCTACGGACTCGAGTATGGATCTGATGTACTGGAAATTCAAAGTACGTCGCTGCCCGCAGGCTCGCGGGTTCTCTTGATTGATGATGTTTTAGCAACTGGCGGCACACTCTTAGCAAGCGCTAAGCTCGTTGAACAAGTAGGCGCCAAGACGATTGCATCGATTTGCTTACTGGAGATTGAATCCTTGGGTGGCAAGGCTAAATTACAAAGCCACGGCATCGTTTCGCATGCCGTAATCAAAACACCTTAGTTACTATTCAGGCTGCCGCCTTGATGAATTGCAATCGATCTGTATTAAGTAAATAAAACGGCAGGGCGCCAGCGGCCGATGGGTAACTCAACCCAGAGGTACAAGTAATTTGCCCCAATCCAGCTTAATACAGAAACGGCCCCAATTGCGGCTACTGCTACTAATGCACTTTGGACGCCCAAGGCAATCAGCGCGGTATTCGCCAACAAGATAAATGCAAAGTGAATTAAAAAAGCGCAATACGCGCGGGCACTTGCCCACTGCAGCGCCTTTGCCGCAAGCACTCGCCATGCAACTTTCTTATCCTCATTTGCCACCGGATTAGTCGTATATGTAATCTGTCCGTACAGCATCAATAGAAGTGCAATAGCCAGTGCCAAGTAATTGCGTAGCCATACCGAATGGAACGCCGAAAGGGTCACCGTTATCGTTATGACCAGCAGTATTTTTTTGGCGGCTGCCTGATGGTGGCTTGCCTTGATGGCATGCTGGCCACTAGCCCAATAAGCCAAAGCGCCTAGACCATAAGATCCAATGAAATAAATAAAGGTATTTTCATAATCGGCATGCCGGTTGAAATACAAGAGTGAGGCTAAGATCAAAAGGGCTACGATACCAATACGAAGCAAGCGCTGCGAAATAGACGCATAGACGATTGCCAGGACGGTGTACAACTGCCAATCGATGGCCACGTACCAAACCCCGGCCGATATGGACTCATAGCCAAGCAATCCTTGCATTAAAAAGAGGTGAGCCAAAACTTGTTGCACGGTTTCAGCCTGGCCTATGTATTCGGCGGTTGACCATTGCCTCGCCAGAGCAGCGCAGGCAATCGTAATTACGATCGCAATGCTGTAAGGGCCAACAAGACGTAGATAGCGACGTAGCGCTAAGCGCAAAACAGAGTCTGCTCCTTTCTTGCCTGCGGGCGCCTGCACTGCCATCATCTTTTCAAACGATTGTGCTACTAAGTAGCCAGCCATCACCAGAAAGAGTTGCACGGCATACCGACCATAATCGAATATGAAAATACTTAAACCAGGAAACAATGCTGCCCCTGCCGATGCTAGCTGCCCGTAACTCATGCAGTGGTGCAGGATGATGATTTGTGCGGCAAACACCTTCAAACCATCGATTAAGCAATAGTGGTCTTGATTAGACCTCATTGGAGGAGTCGGGCTTGGCTTTACTCGAGAAGGCGGCCAACAAGGGATTTACCTTGACAAGCTCATCCGCTAGCTGTTGTTTGGTTTTGGCTTGCGTTCCCGTGCTCGGACCCTTTACTTTGCTGGCATTTTTCATCTTATGCGCCACAGATAGCCCCAGGTTTTTATATAAGTCGGTTTTTTTCATTTGCTACCTGTCCTGTGAATGCCGTAGATTTAATGCATTTACTGCTACTTACTGCCGATGGTCAGTCATTTAACCCAATTGCCTCACTAATAAACCTAGTGTAGAGGCGTCATTGTTTTAACTATTTTATGCTGTAGGATGACTTATCACCTTTGCTGGTGATCTGATGAGGCACCCCTCTTTTTTCTTATCTCTTCTGCTTTAATGGAGTTCAAATGACCCAATCCAATACCCCTAAAATTAATCTTCGCAATTCCGTCACAGAATGCGCCCAATCCCTTAAAAAGGAAAATGCAGGCAAGTTCTACAACTATGGCATCCGCGAATGCGCTGCATCGATCGCAGCCTCAAAGGCGAAGTAAATTTCCAACCCAAGCGTTATAATTTTTTTATTTAAAACAATGGTTTAAGTATATATTTTGCTTTACGTATTTGTTAGTATTTACTTACTTAATATTGTGACACATTTATTAAGTTAATCACAAAGACAAAACTGGTTAGTTTTAACTATCAGACTAATACAAAAATACGATTATTTGAGACCCAAAAATCCGCATAATTTGTAGGTGGTGATTCGTTCAAGTGGTTTGTGAATGGCATCCCCTCCACTTTGTTTTAACTCAACATTAGGAGCCCTTAAATGAGCAAAACTGTAAAAGGCACAAAGACTGAAGAGTCCTTAAAAGCCGCATTCGCTGGCGAATCTAAAGCCAACCGCCGTTATTTGTATTTCGCAAACATGGCTGACGTAGCT
>CAMDKY010000005.1 GCA_945901245.1 Polynucleobacter meluiroseus
CCATGAACGGCCCCATAGTGCACTCGGTTACAGGCCACCAGCACCCCAAGTGCAAATACCCAAAATTATCCAAACTCAACCCATTTTGCTGCAATGATTTACTATGAAAAAACTCTCTCAAGTAGCGGACCTAAATTGACAGCAGTTCAGTGCTGGTGAAACAGTAACTGCTGTATTAAGTGGCGATGTTAACTTTGCTTGCAATGGACTTGCGCCCTATATCGGAAATTTAACAGGGGGAAAACTGAGAGCCTTAGTAGTCTCTACCCCAGAGAGACTTGTATCTATTCCTAATACTCCTACAGCACAAGAAGTAGGGATGAAAAATCTAGAGTTAATCTCAGGATGGAATGCTCTATATGGTCCTCCAAACCTTCCTGCAAATATAGTTCAGCAATGGTCTAGTACACTTAATTCGCTTAAGACAAACCAAAAATGGCTCGAATCAGTGAAGATGCGAGGCGCAATTCCATCGGTGATGTCACCGCAGGAGTCGCGAGTATTTATTGCGGAGCAGTTTAAGACTTATAGAGATCTCTTGCCCTATTTTCAGTGAGTTTTTAACTAGAGATGCGAGTAACTTAATTGCTTAGAATGATCTCGTCATCTCTTATTTACTGCATAATTGCTCGTTAGTAGTGTAAGTAAAGCACACGAGTGCGCTAAAAGCTTTTTAACCTTTAAAGGCAAATAAAACATGTCATACCCCAATACCCGCTTGCTAATTAATGGAAGTTGGGTTGACGCGAAAGATAAAAAGACAATAGCAGTCATTAATCCTGCAAATGGCGAAGAAATTGGTAGAGTTTCTTATGCTGGCAAGTATGATTTGGACGAAGCACTACTCGCTGCCCAATCAGGATTTGAAGTATGGAGTAAATATACAGCAGTGGATCGTAGCAGAATAATGCGTAAGGCTGCATTACGATTGCGTGAACAGGTAGATCAGATTGCATTTATTCTGACTCAGGAGCAAGGGAAGCCTTTAGAGGAAGCGAAAGTAGAGCTAATGGCTGCAGTTGATGTAATCGAATGGATGGCTGATGAATCTGTTCGCATTTACGGCCGCATTATTCCAAGTCGCAATCTCCTTGTAAGTCAAATTGTTATTAAGGAGCCAGTAGGGCCAGTCGCAGCGTTTACGCCCTGGAATTTTCCAGTTACTCAGGTTGTACGAAAATTAAGTGCAGCCTTGGCAACTGGATGCTCAATCATTATTAAAGCTTCAGAGGAAACTCCCGCATCTCCAGCAGCACTAATGCAAGCCTTTTTAGATGCCGGCATACCTAATGGTGTAATTGGATTAGTTTATGGAGATCCTGCAGAGATATCAAATTACTTAATTTCACACCCAGTCATACGAAAAGTATCATTTACTGGATCAACTGCTGTTGGTAAGCAGTTGGCCTCATTGGCAGGCAGTCATATGAAACGTGTCACCATGGAATTGGGGGGTCATGCACCCGTCATTATTTGTGATGATGCTGACATAGATTTAGCAGTAAAGGCTATGGTTGGGGCTAAATTTAGAAATGCTGGTCAGGTTTGCATATCGCCATCTAGGTTTTATGTACAGAAATCTGTTTCTGAGCGCTACGTTGAAGCATTTACGAATGCTGTTGCAGCCATTAATGTTGGAGATGGCCTAAAAGAATCCACAAAAATGGGCCCTCTTGCAAATATAAGAAGATTAGAAGGTGTTCAGTCACTAGTGAATGATGCTTTGAGTAAAGGGGGGAATATCCTCACAGGCGGAAATCGAATTGGGTCAAAGGGTAATTTTTTTGAGCCTACGGTAATTAACAACATTTCTATCGACGCTAGGCTAATGAATGAGGAACCCTTTGGCCCGGTAGCAGCTTTTCAAACTTTTGAAAAGCTAGATGATGTCATTCGAGAGGCAAACCGATTACCTTTTGGTCTTTCGAGTTATGCTTTTACTAGATCTCTAAAAAATTCACATCAACTCGCTCAAAATTTAAAAGTAGGTATGCTATGGGTTAATCAAGGCGCTACTCCTTATCCTGAAATTCCTTTTGGTGGAGTGAATGATTCTGGATATGGATCTGAAGGTGGTTTTGAGGCGCTAGAAGCTTATTTGATAACAAAGTCTCTATCGATCATGAATGTTTAGAGGCATGCTTGTGAAGTCTTTAGATAAAAAAGGGTGTTGGCTATGCCCATACATCTAAGCTAAAATTTTCTTGCAGATTTTGATGGCAAAAGAGCTCAATAATGAATAAAAGTTCGTATGCCCTGATTACAGGGGCAACCAAAGGCATCGGCAGAGCAATTTCTGATTTGCTGATGGAGCAGGGCCAATCAGTCATAGGGATTTCTCGTAATCCAGACCCCTCTTTCAAGGGGCAATTATTTCTAGCAGATCTTTCGAATAGCTCTTCTAGAAATCAAGTGTTTAAAGAGATTACTGCCTCTTTTCCGATAGATCGATTAGTAAATAATATAGGGTTTAATCAGATACAGGGATTGCCTGACATTACTTCGCAATATTATCAAAAGATAATTGATCTTAACTTGACCGTCACTTTAGAGTTAACTCAAGCAGTACTGCCATCGATGCTAGCTTTAGGGCATGGCAGAATAGTTAATATTGCCAGTAGATCAATGCTCGGCAGGAAAAACAGTAGTGTTTATGCTGCAGCTAAAGCAGGTCTGGTGGGGTTTACAAAATCTTGGGCTATAGAACTCGCTCCTTCTTCCATCACAGTCAATTGTGTTGCTCCAGGACCGATTGAAACGGAGATGTTTAATCGGAACAATCCAATAGGATCCCCTGCAAGAAAGTCAATGTTAGATGCCATTCCTATGAACCGACTTGGTGATCCGCGCGAAGTCGCTTCTGCAGCCATTTATTTTTTGTCAAAAAGTGCTTCTTTTACCACTGGCCAAACGATTTTTATCTGTGGCGGCGCTAGTATTTCTCAGCATCACTTTTAATGATGATCTGAGTATCACATAAAAGGTGTATTCAAATACGAAGTACAATTTAAATAATTAGGCGAGGAGACTAAGGATATTTAGTATCAAGCGCTTAGGAGTTACTCTCCCCAATAAATTGTTTATGCAATTCTTAATTCCTATTTAAATCTACGAATAGAATAAAAAGAAAGTCTATTATCTTAGAAATTCTGCAGCCCATACCAGTAACGCTTTCGGTACTCATTATCTTTTGCGCCTACTTTATTTTTGGCGTATCTGGATTCGGCACGTCGATCGTTGCTGTGCCTCTATTGGTTCAGCTCTTTCCATTAACAACGGTAGTGCCCATGATAGTTCTAATGGATGTTTGCGCTTCTTTTTATTTGGGCAGGAAATCCTCCAATGAGGCAGATAAAAAAGAGTTGCTTTGGCTTTTCCCATTTTCTTTAGTGGGTATGGTGATTGGGATTACCTTGTTAATTAATGCGCCTAGCGAACCTTTGTTGGTTATTCTCGGAATATTTGCCGGGGCAAATGGCTTAAGGGTGCTCACGAAGAAAAAAGTAGATCTTCGCAGCCCCATTTCGAAGTGGTGGGCAATGCCGTTTGGATTTTTTGGCGGAATCTTTACGGCATTATTTGCTACTGGGGGTGCAATTTATGCATCCTATCTGGAAATGCGGATGAAAGATCCACGCATGCTCAGAACGACCATGGCCTTTGCAGTTCTAATTTTGACGGGGATGCGATTTGTATTCATGCTTGTATCGGAATTGCTCTTGCATGTAGACGTGATAGCGCTCGCTGTGTGTATGCTATTGCCAATGATTATTGGTTTGTGGGCTGGCTCAAAAGTGCATAGCAAGCTGAGTAGCTCAGGAATTATTAAAATCTATGGAAGTATTTTGCTGTTTTCAGGGGCGATGCTATTACTAAGAGAGCTTCCAAAGCTAGTTCGGATTTTGTAAAACGACTTTGTTTGGATTCATAATGCAGTGGGGGTCCAAGCTACGTTTGATCGAATGCATCAGATTCATCTCGGTTGTTGATTTACGCTCAAGCAACTCTGCAACCTTGGCCTGACCAACTCCATGCTCTGCTGAAAATGAGCCTTTGTATAAATAGACCTGATCATGCACTAGGCGATTTATTTCATGCCGCCTGTGTGGAAGCAGGCTAGACGTCTCCAGACTTAGGCCCACTAGGTTGTAGTGCAGATTACCATCGCCAAGGTGCCCAAATACAATCACTTCGGTATCGGTCCATTTTTCCATGAGTTTTTGCTTGGTGCTATCGATGAACGTGGCGAGCTCTGAAATGGGCAGAGAAATATCGTGCTTAATGACGGTACCCAATTGCAGCTGGGCTTCTGGAATGGTTTCGCGAATTTCCCACATTGATTTCGATTGCTGTATAGATTCAGCTACGATGGCATTGACAATAAGTGAGGAGTCCATAGCATCAAGTAAGAGATTCTGAATTTCTAATCTAACCTTATCTTCGGAGTCCATGCTGGAGAGCTCGATTAGTACAATCCAATCTGCCTGATCTACCAATAGTTGCTGTGCCAACGCAAATCGATCCGATACCAACTCGATTGCGCGATTTGATATCAACTCAAATGCCGTTAGATCGGCGCTAAACCCCTTTTGTACTTGCTGTAATAAGGCAATACTCGATGCAACATCATTTACTTTCACAAGGGCAGTGATCTTTGTTGTAGGTAATGGGAAGACTTTTAAGGTGGCTGCAGTAATAATGCCAAGCGTCCCTTCTGATCCAATAAAAAGATCTTTTAATGAATAACCAGTATTGTCTTTTCGAAGACCCCGTAGGCCATTCCAAATTTCGCCGCTTGCGGTAACTACCTCTAGTCCAAGAGTCAGGACGCGCATATTCCCATATCGAAGCACTTGAACCCCGCCTGCATTGGTGGCTAAGTTTCCACCAATCGTGCAGCTGCCTTCTGCCGCTAAGCTAAGGGGAAATAATGTGCCATGCTCCAACGCTGCGTCCTGAACCTGCTTTAATATCGCCCCAGCCCCTACAGTGATGGTGGAGTTTTGAATGTCAACATCGAAAATCTGATTCAATCGAACCAACAAAATGATGACAGAGTCGCCCGTGTTATCTGGCGTCGCTCCGCCGCACAAGCCGGTATTGCCGCCTTGCGGCACGATTGATATCCGATATGTGTTGCAAATTTTGACGAGGCTAGCAACTTCGGTCGTGTTACCCGGCTTTAAGACTGCGATTGCCTTGCCTGTATAGCGCTTTCCCCAATCCGTTAGGTATGGATTTTTATCCTCATCTTTATCAAGCACGTATTGTTTTCCAATAGCGCTCTCAAATTCAGAAAGAACAGACTGCACGGACATACCTGATTTAGTTACGTCGAATGCTTGGGGCCGGCACTCCATCGATCATGATGTTTAAGCATGACGGTAACTTGCTAGCGATTGCCCGGTGCGCTGCTGGTAATACCTGTTCTTTTTCAGTGACCAGCTCTCCAAAGCCACCAAAGGCAGCGCAGACTTTTTCATAATGCGTTGGTAGTAATTCACAGCCGATGACGCGGGCTTGACCATATTCTCTAATTTGGATTTGATGTTCGGCATTCCAGCAGGCATCATTGCCGACAACAAGTAAGAATGGGAGTTGGTAGCGCACTGCGGTATCTATTTCGGCACTATGAAAACCAAAGGTGCCATCACCCACAACCGCAACAACGGGAGCGCCAGGCCTGGCTAAACTTGCTGCTGTAGCAAACGGTAATCCTGCGCCAATTGATCCAGCAACGCCATTAATTACTCGATTCGGTGCATTTAAACATGCCTGAGCCCACTGGCCAATCTCGCCGCCATCGCTCACTAAAACCGATTCGGGATGGCTATCTAATATTGCCTGCAATGGCGCCAATGCTTGGGCTGGATGCAATTTATCTGGACTAGAGGGAGCGCTGCTCCAGGCTGCAGGGCGATAAGTGATTGCTGCATGAACCTCTACCTGCCACTCACGTGCTGTGCTGGTTGTAGGCCCATTTAATTCGATGATGGCCTTGATGGCACTATGCACATCTGCGCGCGTTGTTAGTAGAAGTTTCGAGCCAACTGCCCTTTGGGTTCGCTCAATCTCACTTGTTTCGGGGTCAATTTGAAAAAATACACAGTCTTTATGAAAGTTTGGCGCCTTCCCAAATTTCAGGGTGAAGTCTAGCTTTTTGCCAAGTAGTAAGACGCAATCGGATTGCGCAAGCACCTCAGAAAAGGCGCCTAAGCATGGATCTCCAATGCCCCTCGGGCTTTCCATACCGATGACTGGGATACCCAAAGAGGCCTCTAAGCTGGCTAAAGTTTTACGGCCTGCCTGTGATTGCATCATCGGCCCCGTTAATACCAAAGGCTTCTTTGCTTTGAGTAATGCGGCAATCATTTCCTGGATTACGGGCTTGTCTGCCTTAATTGGAATGGATTCAAAATCAGCCGCCTTTGGCATTGATGTGCCACTATCAAAAGCATTATCTAAAGCATCGGAGGGGAGGCTGATGTGTACTGGTCCAGGCCTGCCAGACCTCGCAATTGACACGGCTTTTGCAAAATCACCAGGTAGTTCAGTTACAGTTTTGCAAACCCAGGACGCCTTTGTTAGCGGGGCGGCAATATCAGCTTGCGCCATCTCCTGAAATGCCCCCATACCCAATTGGTTGATCGGCGCATGTCCTGATAGCAGCACAACAGGTGACTCGGCCATTCCTGCAGTGTATAGCGCAGATACCGCATTGGCATGACCAGGACCGCCCGTTACTAGCGCAATGCCAATCTCCCCTGTCAGTCTTGCCCATGCATCTGCCATATGGACTGCTGCCGCTTCATGCCGAGTATGAAACAGTTTGATTTTCTGATCGTATACAGCATCAAAAATCGGCATGATGTGGTTGCCAGACAAAGTAAATACATTGCTTATTCCTGCGGATTGCATTGAAGTGACTAAGGCATCGGCGCCTCGTATGATTTGACTGGACATGAGTTCTTTCTGGACGATTTGATTATTTACTTCTAAGTCGACTGCTTAACTTTAAATATGCAACCAATCAGAATATAGGGTTTTTCTTTAGCTTCATTGGACATTAATCTCAGCATCTGCTTAAAGTAGGGTGAGATTGTGTAAGACCGACTGAATCACTGCATTAGGCATGGTTAGGCTCAGCGAGAAGAAACTTAAATTAACTATGAAAAAAAGCCACTTAATATTGCGTGGCTTTAAGTGGGATAAATAGATTATGTTATCAACGTGCTTGAATTTTGCGACCTTTAATGACCTTATCCCAGTTAACAGACTCAGCTTGAATTTGCTCAGCAAATTGTTTTGGCGTATTAACAACGGCAGTGAGGCCATTGAATTCTAGGCTTTTTTGCATTGCTTCCGATTTAACTGCCTTAACAGTGGCGTCGTAAATTTTATCTAAGATGATTTTGGGTGTTTTTGCGGGTGCAACCAAGCCAAACCAGCCTGTGCTCTCAAACCCGATGATTCCACCTTCCGCAATGGTAGGTACATTTGGTAGTTGTGGAACCCGCTTAGCACTGGTTACGCCAATTGGCTTAATTTGACCTGCTTTGGCAAAGCCAGCCGCAGCGGTGAGATTACTAACCATAAAGTCAATCTGAGTGGCAACTAAATCATTTAGCGCAGCAGACTCACCTTTATAGGGAATATGTGTTGCTGGGATACCTGCAGCAAAAGTTAGGTTCTCGCCGGCCATATGTACCTGACTGCCTATGCCAGCAGAGCCAAAATTAAGGTCTTTGGTTTTAGCATATGCAATAAATTCAGCAAGATTATTTGCAGGAATTTTTTTGCTGACAGAGAGAAGCATTGGTCCGCTAGCTACATTTGTAATGACAGTAAAGTCATTGGCGTAACTAAAAGACAAATTTTTGTATAAATATGGATTGACAGTTAGCATACTTCCTGAAGCAAGCATGATGGTGTAACCATCAGCGGGAGCCTGTGCAACAAATTCGGCGGCAATATTCCCGCCAGCGCCGCCTTTATTCTCGACAATCACATTTTGACCAAGGTCTTTGGTCAGCTGTTGTGCAAGCAGGCGCCCCAAAATATCGGTCGTACCACCTGCGGCAAACGGTATGATTAATTTGATTGGCTTAGTTGGCCAGCTTTGGGCTTGAGTCAGCGTGCTAACCCCCGCGATGAGCATTAAACCAAACAGCTTGATGGCATTTCTTTTAATAGAACTAATCGGCTTCATAAACATACATCTCTCCAGTTGATTTAAATTTCAAAACACTTTTGTAATTATTGGCGATTTTTTAATTTTTATTTCATTTTTTTAACAATACAGGGAAAACTAAAAATAGACTTGGGTGTTGCAAGACATCTAAATCATCTATATGATATGTATATGTCATCTATTTTCATCTCCGAATTCATTACAAGTCAAGCCCTAGAAACCCTGCGTTCTGCACATGATGTCATTTATGAGCCAGAAAGCTATAAAAAGCGTGACGAGCTAATTTCTGCACTGCACAATATGGATGCCTTGATCGTGCGCAATTTGACCCAGGTTAACCAAGCTTTGCTGGATGGAGCGCCACAACTTCAGGTTGTTGGACGTCTTGGCGTGGGCCTAGAAAATATTGAATTGCCTGCATGTGCGAAGCGCAATATAAAGGTTATCCCTGCAACGGGTGCGAACGCCGAGTCTGTCGCGGAGTATGTGATTGGCACGGCTCTGGCATTGACGCGTGGCTTTTTGCCGGCAACAGTACAAACCTTAGACGGCAGCTGGCCGCGTCCCCATTTTTCTGGATACCACGAGTTCACTGGCAAGACCTTGGGTGTTGTTGGATTTGGCAGTATTGGCCGCGTTACGGCACAAAAAGCCCTTGCCTTTGGCTTGAAATGCCTTGCGTATGATCCGATGCTCTCTGGTAAATCAGTCGATATTGGCGGCACTGCTGTTCCGCTGGTAACGCTGGATGCCTTATTGGCATCCAGTGATACGGTTACTTTGCATCTGCCCCTTTTGCCAGAAACCCGCGGTCTATTTTCCGCAGCTACCTTAGACAAAATGAAGCAGGGCGCCTGCTTAATTAATACAGCACGCGGAGGCATTGTTGATGAAAAGGCCTTAGCTGAGCGTTTGCGCTCCCGCCGTTTAGGTGGCGCTGCTTTGGATGTATTTGAAAAAGAGCCTGCGACAGACCTTTCTCACTTTGCTGGATTAAGTAACTTTATTGCAACGCCACATATTGCTGGAGTGACAAGCGAGAGCAATGAGCGTGTTAGCCAGATGATTGCCGACGAAGTCATTCATTTTTTGGGGAGCAGAAAATGAAAATGGCATTCGATCAGATTGTTGAGTTGGCATCATCCGGTCTGCAGGCCAGTGGAATTGAGCGCAAGGCAGCCATGGAAACTGCCCAATTTTTGGCCTTAGCCGAGGCGGATGGCTTAGTATCGCATGGCCTAGCTCGAGTGGGACAGTATGCTGGACATGCCATGAATGGCCGCATTGAGTTAAAAGCAAGGCCACGGGTAAGGCGATTTAAAACCGCTGCTGCCTTAGTGGATGCATGCGATGGTCTCGCATTTCCAGCACTTAAACTGGCGACCGATTTATCGGTGAATTTAGCCTCTAAAAATGGTGTAGGGCTTGTAGCCGTTACCAATAGCCATCATTTTGGTGTCGCCGGTCATTACACCGAGGCAGCTGCGCGCGCTGGCTATATCTCCTTGCTCTTTGGTAATACCCCCGCGGCCATGCCAATGGCGGGCGGCAGTAAAGCCATCTTTGGAACCAATCCCTTAGCGGCCGCATTTCCGGTGGCTAAAGCAAATCCCCTTGTGATTGATATGTCCTTGTCTGCTGTAGCGCGTGGCAAGCTGCTCGTCGCTGCAAAAAAAGGTGAGTCGATTCCAGAGGGGTGGGCATTAACTATCGACGGCAAACCCACCACGAATCCCAATGAGGGCCTCAAGGGCTTGATGGTTCCCATGGGCGGAGATAAGGGTGCTTTATTGGCTTTAATTGTGGAGTTGCTCGTTGTCGGATTGTCGGGGAGCCGTTTTTCATACGAAGCTGATTCCTTCTTTGATGCTCAGGGTAATCGTCCCCGTATTGGTCAGCTGCTATTAACCATTGATCCAGGTCTTGCCGGTGGGCAGGTATTTGCAAATCGCATGAGCGATTTTTTAAAGACATTAGCCGCTGATGTAGGTGTTCGCCTACCAGGGCAGCGCCGCTTTAAACAGCGGGCAAATGCCTTTGACGGTGGCATTGAGGTTACAGATGCAGTACTGGAAGAAATTCAATCCGGCATTCGTCGGAATTGGGCGAAGTAGTTTATATAACAATTTTTAAGGAGCAATAAATGATCCACTTTGTCGTGCATGAGCCAGGAGATGTTGTTGGTGTAGTGGTAGTCGAAAACATTAAAGCCGGAACAGAATTAACTGGCTGGGTAATGGAAGGCGACACTACGTTAACCATTAAATCTGAAAGTGATATTCCAATTGGGCACAAGATTGCCTTAAAACCCTTGGTTGCCGGTGATACGGTAATTAAATATGGCGTGGATATTGGCAAAGTAGTAGCACCCATTAAAAAAGGGGAGCACCTCCACGTTCAAAACGTAAAGACCAAGCGCTGGTAATCCAGTTTTTGCAACCTTATTTACTTGGAAAGATTAAAGATGATCAATTTAAAAGAAGCAACATTTATGGGCTATCGCCGTGAAAACGGTCGCATGGGAATTCGCAATCACGTTGTTATCCTGCCTTTAGATGACCTATCCAATGCAGCCTGCGAGGCAGTTGCCAATAACATTAAAGGCGCTATTGCAATACCACACCCATACGGTCGTTTGCAGTTTGGCGCTGACTTGGACCTCCATTTCCGTACGCTGATTGGTGCTGGTTGCAATCCGAACGTGGCAGCAGTGGTGGTAATTGGTATTGAAAGTCAGTGGACTGGCAAGGTCGTAGAAGGAATTAAGGCGTCTGGAAAGCCAGTTGAGGGTTTTTGGATCAGCGGCAATGGCGATACGGCAACCATCACTGCAGCCAGTAAATCTGCTTACAAAATGGTGAAATTTGCTTCAAAGCAGCAGCGTGTTTCAGCCCCCTTGTCAGAGCTTTGGGTTTCAACCAAATGCGGCGAATCCGACACGACATCGGGCTGCGCTTCCAATCCGGCAGTAGGCAATGCATTTGACCGCCTGTATGAAATTGGCTCCACCTTGGTATTTGGTGAGACAACCGAATTAACGGGTGGTGAGCACTTAGTCGAAGCCCGCTGCCGCACTCCCGAGGTCAAAAAGAAGTTTCGCGACATGTTTGACCGTTACCAAGGTGTGATTGAGCGTAATAAAACCAGCGATTTATCTGATTCGCAGCCAACCAAGGGCAACATTGCTGGCGGCTTGACTACGATTGAAGAAAAAGCCTTAGGTAACATCCAGAAAATTGGTAAGAAATGCGTTGTGGATGGAGTGCTGGATAAGGCAGAAACGCCTACCATCCCCGGACTGCACTTTATGGACTCCTCTTCAGCGGCTGCTGAAATGGTGACATTGTGCGCAGCATCTGGATTTGCTGCCCATCTCTTCCCAACTGGACAAGGTAATGTGATTGGCAATGCAATCCTTCCGGTTATCAAGTTATGCGCAAATCCAAGAACAGTACGTCTTATGTCAGAGCATATTGATGTGGATGTATCTGGTTTATTGCGCCGCGAGGAAACATTGGATTCGGCTGGAGAAAAGCTGATTGATTCTCTGTTGCGGACTGCCAATGGCGAATTAACTGCAGCTGAAATATTGGGCCATCGTGAGTTTGTGATGACCCGTCTGTATGAGTCTGCATAAGTAGTCAAAGTATGAAGTCCCTGACCGCCTATCAAGAGGTGAAACAAAAAATCACCGAAGATCTGGTCAGGGGCCGCTTTCCGATGGGGCAGGCCCTGCCTGCTGAAAAAGATTTTGCAAAAGAATTGGACGTATCGATTGGCACGCTGCGCAAAGCAGTTGATGAGCTAGTAGCCGATGGCATTGTTACTCGGCGCCAAGGAAAAGGGACTTACGTAGCTGAGCATGACGTAAAGCGACTCCTTTATTATTTCTTTCATGTCGTGCGTCATGATGTTGATAAAAAAGTCTATCCCAAGGTGGAGTTGGCTAGTTTTTTATCCGCACCTGCTAATAAGGAAGAGGCCTTAAAACTGGTAATAAAAGAAGGATCGCCTGTTTGGCGTATTACGAATCGACTCTATCTTGACGGCCAGTGCGTCATGATTGATCAAATTACCTTAGACAAAATGCGGTTTAAAAAATTAACGCGTGACGATTTTGCAGCAAGGGAAGGCAGTATTTATCAGTTGTATCAAATGCATTACGGACAAACGGTAGTGCGTACCAATGAGCGTTTGCGCGCTGCACTTCCAAGCAAGCAGTACGCAGAGTGGTTAAATCTAAGCCCGGCATCCCCCGTTCTTGTCATACGGCGCGTTGCACTCGGTATGCAAGATGAGCCACTCGAATGGCGAATATCAACCTTAAATACCACTAGCCATGAGTATTTTAGCGAGTTAGTAGCCTAGTTAGCTTAAAAAACTCTGATTAATTTACAGTTGTTTTTGCAGTTCTTGGGCCCATGCGTTCATTAGTTTTGCGGGCGTATCATTTTCATTCCAGCTGAGTCGTTTTGAAAAGTATCCGCGCATTTCTTGTCCAATGCCGCAGCCCCATACCTGTACCTGATTTTGATTTTCTGCCCATTTAAGGGCAAGTTTTAGGTGGTCCATCAGATAGTCTTCATCTTCATTTGCTTGCTGGGTAGCGCGATCCATTGGGCACCCATCCGATAGCAAAATAATATGGTGCTTGAATTCATCGAGCGCTAAATCAGACATGCTTAATTGAGGTTTAAACGATAAACTCCGCTTAGCAGCCCATAGTAAAGCCTCACCATCCAAACTCTCTTTGTAGATATCCGGTTTAAGCATGCCCGCAATACTCAGGCGCGAATTTCTCCAACTGGTTTTGAAGTCTTTAAAAATCCAATGCGCCTGTTCATTGAGTCGCCCAGGATTTTTAGGTTTTCCGGCAGAATGCCATTGCTTGACGCATTGCCCACCCTGCCAGCTGGCGGTTGTATAGCCAAGCACCTCACAGGGGACATTTGCTTTATCTAATATCCGCACCATGACATCGACCCATGCCGCCATAAAAAGGCGATTCTCTCTCATCGAGCCAGAGCAATCAATTAAAAAGCTGACAGTCGAATCGGGCCTGGGCGCTGCATATTCTTTTTGATAAATGGAGGATGCATTTTTGGATGCAACAACTCTGCTCAGTTGTTTTCGGTTTAGACGTCCGTCTTCTGACGATTCCCACCCATTTCGAACTGGTTTAGAAAAGAGTGCCCCATAGGTTTTAATCAGCCGTAACCACGGGAGCGACCAGTTATGAATGGTTTCATCGATTTCCTCCCGAAAGGCGATGAGTTGAGCTAGCCGCATAGTATCTAAGGGTCTCATTTCAACATCAAATGACCGATCAAAAATACGGTATTGACTGAGCGCACGCTCGTAAATGGCCTTCTGCTGACTTAGGCCATTCGCATTGGGGCTATTTTCTGCGATGGGATGCTTTTGTTCATCCGAAAATTCCCAGGGAATTTGAAACTGATTTTTATTGCTATTTCTTCGCTTGACGCGAATGCTTGGTACCGCTTGATATTCTTTGGCGACTAAATTCGAAACCAGTTCAGCCATTTCTAAAGCGGGCCCTGCAAATTTTTCTTGGTCAAAGCGATTTTGTTTGAGCCTCTCCAGTAGTGGCCCAGTCGATTCATAAAGCTCTGCTCGCGGTATTTCAATCGTATCTTGCATTAACTGCGGCAGGGGTGCATTGTTCAGGCGCGACCAGGTTCCACCAAATATCGCTAATAGCAATAAGTTAATACTGCCCTCTGTACCGCCCTTAGCCATAAATTGCTGTAACCAAGCGATAAAATGACTTTGAAGATTCTGCTTAGCCCCAGATAAGCCAATGGGACAAATGCTTTCAATGCGAATTTGTTCCAATACTTCAAAGACAAGGGAGCCAACTAAATCCAATGGCTGCATTTTGCGGTGCAGGGCCAAATCAGAGTGCGCAATACGCAAGCCTAGGCCATCCAGCATGCCGCGATGGTTCGACCAGGACTCAAAGAAATGAATTGGGTTTAGGTGCGGCGCTAATTGCCCTATCAATTCATCGTTTTGGTAAAAATTCCAATCACGCACATTAATGTGGGGATCGCCTGACATCGAGCGAACCATCGCTCCATAGCGCTCTTGGACTAATAAATCTTCAGAAGAAAGGAGTTGCAAGGCGTAGAGCTCGCGCTAATCGGAGGATGGAGCTGTAAGGCTGAGATTGCTATTAAAACAACGTTGATAGTATTCGCTAATGAGCAATTTTTCCTCAAAGTCGCATTTATTCAAGAAGGCTAAACGGAATGCAGTCTCCAAGTCACCAAAGATAGTCCAATTTTCAGCCCACGTGATGACGGTTCTGGTTGACATCAAGGTAGATAAATCGCCTGCAGCAAAGCCTTTGCGTGTGAGGTTGGCTAGAGCAACCATTTGACCGGCAATGGCCGCATGCTCCGGCGCATTTAATAGAGGCACTCTTGCTTTGATGATTCGCTCCTCAGCTTGCGGCTCGAGGTAATTGAGCGCTGCCACAATATCCCAGCGATCCATCTGCCCCTGATTGAGTAGCTGCGTTCCGTGGTAAATATTGTTCCAATTGCCTAAACCAACTGTGTTGCTAGTTGCAAAAATTCTGAAATACGGATGCGGCTCAATGACGCGATTCTGATCAAGTAAGGTCAGGCGACCTTCGCGCTCCAACATACGCTGAATCACAAACATGACATCTGGCCTGCCGGCATCGTATTCATCCAGGACAAGGGCGATTGGTCTTTGCAAAGCCCATGGAATGAGACCCAACTGAAAATCAGTTACCTGCTTACCCTCTTTAATGGTGATGATGTCTTTACCCAAAAGATCCATGCGGGTAATTTGCCCATCCAAATTAATGCGAAGGCAGGGCCAGTTTAGGCGCGCTGCTACTTGTTCTATGTGGGTCGATTTGCCTGTGCCATGCATGCCTTGCAATAAAACCCTGCGGTTAAAGCGAAATCCAGCCAACAGCGCAATGCTTGTATCAGCATCCAATTGGTAGTTTGGGTCGATTGCCGGAACAAGATCACTGCCCTCTGAAAAGCGCGGCACGTCAAAATCGCATTTGAAATTACATTCCGGAAAAGCAGCCTTTACGGATAGGGATGAGTCGGGCTTTAAAGTGATGAGGTCTGCTAATTCAGGGCGATTGGGCATGTCATTTCCAAGTCATTACAATGGGCAATAAAGAATATGTTCAATTCAATAGTGAATTTCATTCCACTTTTAAATTTTTTCTAGGGGATTTCCCGCAATTTCTGTAAATTTTGTTTGATTGTAGAACAATTTGTTCCATTTTATTGAAATAGTGGTAAAATTTAATTTAATTATCACGGTATTAATCCAGTTTTTCTCATTTTTTAACAATAAACGGAGAGTTTTATGTCGAAATCAGATCACGCAGTCGTAGTTGGTCCCCAGAAAATGACGCCTTCAGAGGCTTTTGTGGAGACGATGGCCGCGAACGGCGTTACTGACACCTTCGGCATTATGGGATCAGCCTTTATGGATGCGATGGATATTTTTGCTCCGGCGGGCATTCGCTTAATTCCAGTCGTGCATGAGCAGGGCGCAGCACACATGGCCGATGGCTACTCTCGTGTTAGCGGTCGTCATGGCGTTGTTATTGCTCAAAACGGACCCGGCATTAGCAATTGCGTTACCGCCATTGCTGCGGCGTATTGGGCGCATAGCCCAGTCGTCATGATTACGCCAGAGACTGGAACTATGGGCATGGGCCTTGGTGGATTTCAGGAAGCAAATCAATTGCCTATGTTTGAGGAATTTACCAAGTATCAGGGACACGTTAATAACCCAAAGCGGATGGCAGAGTACACCGCACGTTGTTTTGATCGGGCCATGTCAGAAATGGGCCCTACCCAGTTAAATATTCCACGGGATTATTTTTATGGGGAGATTGAGGTAGAAATCCCCCAGCCAAATCGACTTGATCGCGGCCCAGGCGGTGAGAATAGCCTCAATGAAGCAGCCGAGCTTTTGGCAAATGCAAAGTTCCCTGTGATTATTTCTGGTGGTGGCGTTGTGATGGGTGATGCCGTTGAGGAGTGCAAGGCATTGGCTGAGCGCCTTGGTGCTCCAGTAGTCAATAGCTACTTGCATAATGACTCATTCCCAGCAAGCCACCCCCTGTGGTGTGGCCCACTTGGGTATCAGGGCTCCAAAGCTGCTATGAAGTTAATGGCGCAGGCCGATCTTGTTGTGGCCTTGGGCTCCCGCCTGGGACCCTTTGGTACATTGCCACAACATGGCATGGATTACTGGCCAAAAAATGCCAAGATCATTCAAATTGATGCCGATAACAAAATGCTGGGATTGGTGAAGAAGATTTCGGTGGGCATCTGCGGTGACGCTAAGGCAGCAGCAATTGCATTAACGCAGCGCCTAGCCAACAAAACCTTGGTTTGCGATGCGACAAAAACAGAGCGTGCCAAAACCATTGCTGCAGAAAAAGCTGCATGGGAAAAAGAGCTGGATGAATGGACGCATGAGCGTGATGCATTTAGCCTTGACATGATTGAGGAGCAGAAAAAGGAGCGCACTCCAACGGGTGGAAATTACCTCAGCCCAAGGCAGGTATTGCGTGAGCTTGAGAAAGCGATGCCAGCCGATGTGATGGTATCGACCGATATTGGGAATATTAATTCGGTTGCAAACAGTTATTTGCGTTTTGAAAAGCCCCGCAGCTTTTTTGCTCCCATGAGCTTTGGTAACTGTGGTTATGCCTTACCAACCATTATTGGCGCCAAGGTTGCCGCTCCAGACAGGCCAGCCATTGCCTATGCTGGTGATGGCGCTTGGGCAATGAGTATGGTGGAAATCATGACGGCAGTACGGCATGACATTCCTGTAACAGCAGTGGTCTTTCATAATCGCCAATGGGGCGCTGAAAAGAAGAACCAGGTTGATTTTTACAATCGCCGGTTTGTTGCTGGTGAATTAGAGAGCTCTAGTTTTGCGGGCATTGCCAAGTCGATGGGAGCTGAAGCAATTGTGGTTGATCAACTTGATCAAGTGGGCCCAGCACTTAAAAAAGCAATTGATATGCAAATGAATGAAGGTAAAACCTGTGTACTCGAGATTATGTGTACTCGCGAATTGGGTGACCCATTCCGTCGTGATGCATTGTCCAAGCCAGTACGTTTCCTTGAGAAATACAAAGACTACGTCTAAGTGTTTTGTGCTCCCTGTGGGATCTTATCCGCTAGGGAGTTTAAAAAATGGAGTGGTATGTTGATAAGTCCGGTCGCAATGCGCTACCGGACTTATTTTTTGAGACAGTGCCAATCGTAATAAAGCAAATTGGAAATTCATCTGGCGCTAGCTTAAAAAGCGCCCTTAGGCTTTGACTGGTGATTGCTTTACCGCTCGATAGGCCCGATCCAAAGCCAAGTGCATGTGCCGACAACAGGATGTTTTGAATCGCACAACCTAAAGAAACCATCTTCTCATGCGCGCTAACCCCATCTGGGGTGATGCCTAATTTAGCAACTGCCAGGAGTAGTAGGGGGCCGCGGAATGCTTTTGCATAGGCCTCCTGTAACTCGACGGAGCTTGCTAACGGATCCCGTTCAATCAGGCACTCCTTAAAGACCGAGCCCAATAGAGGACGACTTGGTTCGCTTATCTCAAAAAAATGCCAAGGTGTATTTCGGCCATGGTCTGGAGCAGCTTTTGCAGACTCCAGAATAGATACTTTTTGCTCTGCCGTTGGGCCGGGTTCAATTAATCGTTTCGGGGAAACATGTACCCGCCCATGAATTAATGCATCGGCATACTCATCGATTGATTTCAGTGGGCTAATAGCTAGGATACCCGCTGGTAATATAAGTTTTGGGGGTGGTTGGCATCAGCGAAAAATAAAAAACGCTCTGCCATCAAGCCAGTCAGCTGCGCTATAAATGCAATAAATACCCATACCGCCTGATCTTGACCAATTGCCAGTACTAAGAGAAGCAGCGGCAAAATATAGGCTGCTATCAAGGTAATTCTTCGTAAGTTCCGAATCACTAAATCACTTTGATGATGAAAAAACTCCTTGGTATTAAAGCTTCCGCCAGTCATGCCCATGGATGTTTGGCGAACATTACTTGCCTTAAGGCCAGTAGCAGAGTTAATCGTTGAAATGGGGCGAAGATTGCGATTGCGCTTCCAAATCCAGAGCTTGATGACCATGGCTATCGCTATCAGAATAAAACCAATTTGACTCAGCGCTAGCACTGAAATTATTTCAGTACCAAACCATAACAGGAGTAGGGTGGATAATAGCATCCAGCCGGACGCGAGGCCAAGAATAATGAAATTAAGAGAAGTAGAAAAGTGTGCCCACTCTTGAATAAAGCGTATGCACTGATAGATTTTGGCAGTGCAGATCCAGAGCCCAAAGGATACAACAATAAGAGCCACCCATATCCAGCTACTACTTTTCCCGAGGTAAGCAGCAAGGAGAGCAAGGCATGTTATTCCAATGAAAATCGGTAAAACGATGACCTCGCGTGAAAGCCAAGAGGTGCGCCACATCAATACTGCGCGCCATGCTCTCTCTGGGTGACCCAAGTGAAACATAGAGGCAATCAAGCCAATCATCAATAGAGCCAATGAAATCGGTAATGCGAGTAGAACTAGAAAGTCATCTGGCAAACCGCTGTTGCCAATACTCATGATGCCTATGAAAACAAGTAGGCCCTGGGCCATGCCCGCCAACGTGGTGAAGAAAATGAGAGAAAAACTAGGATGCATTATTTTCTGCCTTCACTGCATTGATGATTTCGGTAATGGAGCGTGGTAAGTAATGGTTGGCGGGTTGCGTTTCCCATTCCGGCATGAGTTTGTAGCCTGAGCGCTTTTCAATTGCTTGGCTTGCCTCTGACTCTGGATCATGGATATCGCCAAAAATACGTGCGCTAGTAGGGCAGGCAAGAACGCACGCAGGTTTCTTTTCGCTTTCTGGCAAGGTCTCGCTATAGATCCGATCTACGCATAAAGTACATTTGGTCATGACTTGACGCTCTTCGTCGAGTTCACGCGCGCCATAAGGACAGGCCCAAGCGCAATACTTACAGCCAATGCATTTGTCATAGTCGACAAGCACAATGCCATCTTCCGCGCGCTTATAACTTGCCCCTGTTGGGCAGACTGGTACACAGGGCGGGTCCTCGCAGTGCAGGCATGATTTGGGAAAATGCACGGTTTCCATTTTGGGGAAGGTGCCAGACTCGTAGGTTTGAACCCGGTTAAAAAATGCCCCGTTTGGATTCGCGCTATAGGCGTTGAGGTCGGTCAGCGGACCCGCTGATCCCGAGGTATTCCATTCTTTGCAGGAGGTGACGCATGCATGGCAACCGACGCATACGTTCAGGTCAATGACCAAAGCCAGTTGTTTTCTCTTTGGCGTTGGATTTGCAGAAATACTATTATTTTGTGGCATAGGTATTTTATATAGAAAGGGTTATTTTTTAATCATTCCGGGCACACGATACGCTTTGACTTGCGGCCATGTTTCTTCCGGCTCGTTTTCATCTGCAGCAGCTAGTTTGACGCGCACATCGTACCAGCCTGCTTGACCTGTGATTGGGTCAGAATTGCTGACTGAAAATCCACCCAGTGAGAGCTCTTCCGTAATGAGGTGATTGAGCAAAAACCCTTTTTTGGATTCATCCGAATTCGGATCTAGGCTCCAGGCAGATTCTGCTTTACCAATTGCATTCCAGGTCCAAACGGTTCCAGGATCAACTGCTTCAGAGTGGCGGGCCATGCACTTCACCTTACCCCATTGAGATTCAATCCACATCCAGGCGCCATCTTGAATGCCGTGCTCTAGCGCTGTTTTGGTGTTGACGTACAGATAGTTATGGCTATGAATTTGCCTGAGCCACGCATTTTGCGAATCCCAAGAGTGATACATCGCCATTGGCCGCTGCGTGATGGCGTTTAAGCTATATTTTTCAAGATCGGTAACCTCATCCTCCAGCGGTGGATACCAAAATGGGAGGGGATCAAAATATTTTACGATTCTTGCTTTGAGGTGATCTGGAGGTGTTGATCCAGGCCGCTGGCCTTTTGCAGCCAAGCGAAATTTTTGCAAAATATCCGAGTAAATGGCAATCATGATGGGATCGTTTTTCTGACGAAGTGCATTCGCCTTACTAAAGTCAAGATAGCCACGATTCCAATTGCGCATGTATTGATGCTCTATTGGCATTTTGTAATGAAAGACGCAATTATTTTCCTCATAGCGTTTCCATTGATCGGGATTTGGCTCGCCGCGTAAACTCTTTTCACCATCCTTGCCGCGCCAGCCCGCTAAAAATCCAATGCCAGAGTTTGGAGCGGTTTCAAAGCGGGTAATAAAGTCAGGATAGTCTTTAAATTTGCGGCTGCCATCTTCCGCCGTAAAGGCTGGGAACTTTAGGCGTGAAGCTAATTCAATTAAAACTTCTTGGAAGGGTTTGCAATCGCCAGTCGCTGGCAAGACCGGAATACGCACTGAGTCGACCGGTCCATCAAACTCGGAAATTGGCCGATCCAGCAAACTCATTGCATCATGGCGCTCTAAATAGGTTGTATCGGGGAGGACTAGGTCTGCAAAATCAACCATTTCAGACTGAAATGCGTCGCAGACTACGATGAATGGAATTTTAAATTCCCCATCCGTATCTTTTGAGTTCAATAGTTCGCGTACTTCCATCGTATTCATGGTGGAGTTCCATGACATATTAGCCATAAAGATCATCAGCGTATCGATGGAATACGGATCACCCTTAACTGCATTGGTAATGACGTTATGCATTAATCCGTGGGCAGCTAGAGGATGCTCCCAGGTATACGCTTTGTCGATGCGCAGTGGCGTTCCATCTTTGTCCAAGGCTAGATCTTCTGGCTGGGTTGGCCATCCTAGCGGAGCCTTACCGAGTGGCGTATTAGGTTTAATGTCATTTTCAGAAGAGGGCGGCTTCACGTTTGGTGGCACTTGCCGTGGGTAAGGCGCTTTATGTCTGAAGCCGCCTGGCCTATCAATCGTTCCAATTAGCGACATCAATACGGCCAATCCACGCGTTGTTTGAAAGCCATTGGAGTGCGCAGCCAAACCACGCATTGCATGAAAGGCCACCGGCCTTGCGGTCACGGTCTCATGCGACTCGCCCCAGGCGTCAGTCCATTGAACCGGCATTTCAAATGCTTGTTCAAATGCGGCTTGACCAATTTCAGTTGCTAATTTTTTAATTCGATCAGCCGGAATGCCTGTAATAGAGGATGCCCACTCTGGCGTGGTGTCTTGTACTTGCTTGCGGAGCAATTCAAATGCGGGCGCAACTTTCTTACCTTGGTGTGGGCCTGGGCCCATGGTGAACTCACCGCAGAGCGTTGGCGATACACCTTTTTCAAAGCAGGGTCTTGCGCTTTGGGTTTTCTCGTCCCACACATACTTGTTGTGCGGTAAATCTGCATTAATGGGATCGGAGTCGGGGTCAAACAAAAATAGACCTTCCTCGGGTCCCGCATCCAAACAGACTAGCTGACCAGAATTGCTGTAGCGCTTTAGAAAAGCAGCATCGTATTGTTCGGTTCGTATTAATTCATGCATCAATGCCATGAACAAAGCACCATCCGTTCCGGGTTTAATCGGAATCCATTCATCGGCAATGGCCGAATAACCAGTACGTACGGGATTAATGGATATAAAGCGGCCACCCGATCGTTTAAACTTTGAGAGTGCAATCTTCATGGGATTGCTGTGGTGATCTTCAGCAGTGCCAATCATGATGAACAGCTTGGCATGATCTAGGTCGGGCCCACCGAATTCCCAGAAACTACCGCCAATCGTATAAATCATTCCAGCAGCCATATTGACGGAACAAAATCCGCCATGCGCTGCGTAATTCGGCGTGCCAAACTGGCGGGCAAATAGACCCGTTAAGGCTTGCATCTGATCGCGCCCCGTAAATAGAGCAAACTTTTTAGGATCAGTCTCTCGAATTTTTTGAAGGCGTGCCGCTAACAATGCATAGGTTTGTTCCCATGTAATTTCATCAAATTCACCCGAACCCCGGTCACTTCCCTTTCTTCGCAGCAGGGGTTTTGTAATTCGTGCGGGGGATTTCTGCTTCATGATGCCGGCAGCGCCTTTTGCGCAGATGACGCCTTGGTTCAGCGGGTGCTCTGGGTTGCCATCAATGTAGACCAGTTCACCATCACGCAGATGGGCTCGAATGCCGCAGCGGCAAGCACACATATAGCATGTTGTTTTTTTGATTTCGGTCGTGGCTGCTTGCTTGTGAATCGGATCGTGAATTGGATCTTTTGAAAAAATCTTGAACATGGTTTTGTGGTTTCTTAAAAAGGGATTTAGTTTAGGCGAGGCGCAGTGCTAATGCAGTGGATGCGACTCTGGAAAAAACGGAGTCAGAGCGTGATGTGAGGATAATCGGCACACTAGTACCTAATATGGCTCCAGCGCACTCGGCGCCTGCCATGTAAATGAGTGATTTATACAAAATATTGCCGGCCTGAAGATCAGGGGCGAGCAATAGGTCAGGATCCCCAGAGACCATCGAATCGATTCCTTTTGTTTTTGCTGAGGCCGCTGAAATGGCATTATCAAAACCGAAGGGGCCCTCAATTAACGCGCCCGGAAAGAAGGGTTCATCACGCTGTAAATCGACCAATGTCTTTGCATCCACCGTTGTCTGCATGCTTGGATTAACCACCTCCGTAGCTGCAATGATGGCTACTTTGGCCTTATTGATTCCAATTTTGGCGAGCGCATCTAAGCTATTGAGCAAGATGTGTTTTTTATGCTCAACCGTAGGGGCAATGTTAACAACACAGTCACTAATCCCAATGAGCTTATGGTAATTGCCGAGTTCAAACAAAAAGAGGTGGCTAGTTCTCCGCGTGGTTCTTAGGCCTTCCTTACTGACAACCGGGCCCATTAAGTCCTCGGTATGAAGCGAGCCTTTCATGAGGGCGGCAAGTGCACCACTCTTGGACAGGGTTACTGCGACCTGAGCAGCTTCTACCGGGTTATTGGGCGTGTCAACAATTTCAATGCCATGAATATCGATTGATAGTTTTTTCGCAAGCAGGGTAATTTGATCTTTGGGGCCAATAAATACAGGGGCACAAAGTGCTTGCTCTCGAATTTGAACTGCCGTCTCTAATGCTGGCTCACTCAATGGAAAAACGATGCCAAGGCGCTTGGATCCTTTGGACTCGTTAATCAGCTTCTGTAAAAGAGGGTATCTAGGGGCCATGCGTATTCAACTTAATGTGTTGGATATGCGTTCTGCAGCTGCACGTAGTTGAGGAATGTACTCCATTGCTTGGTTTAGCGGCAATCGGGCTGTCGCGGCATGGATGGCGATAGCTGCAACAGCATCTCCATGTTTATCGCGCACCGGCACTGCTACGCAAGACACACCCAAAACATATTCCTCGTTATCGACTGCATATTCGGTCGTAATGATGCGATTGAATTCTGATTCGAGCAAGTCACGGTCAATAATGGTTCGATGCGTGAATTGCTCAAGTGGGAGGTTATCGAGGAGTTTTGCCCGTTCCTCTGGTGGTTTAAATGCCAAGAGCAACTTTCCACTTGCGCTGCAATGTGGGGGTAAGACCGTTCCTGGAGGGAGATGCAAGCGCAAAGCCCAATTTGCCTCAACGCGATCCAAATAAAATAATTCACCCCGGCGCAGTATGGCTAAGTTGCATGTCTCCTTGAGGTCGGAAACCAGCTTTCGTAATATCGAGTGGCGTATGCTGGAGACGTTGTCATGGCATAGCGTTTCTAAAGCAAGATTTGCTAATCGATCGCCGGGGGTGTAGGCTTTACCACCCGGCTCTCGCATAACAAGTCCGGCTTCTTCAAAAATAGCGAGGGTTCGATGCAGAGATGCTTTGGGCATGCCAGTAATCTGCATGAGGTGAGCAAGGGAGGCGGGTTGGCGAAGTGCTGCTAGGGCTTCCAGAATGACGACGCCTTTAAGCATGGAAGAATTCTCGTTTGAGGCATCTTTTTTGGGGTCATCCAGTAATTCGACCAACTCAAGCTCGGACATGGGATTTATCTCATAAAATTACACGATTTGTTCATTTTAATAGAACATCCTTAGTTTATAGCAAAAAACACTCAGTGTTTTTACTTATGCGAAACAACTTGTTCAGCTTAGCTGAATAGAGTATGGTTATCACTGGAGACTTACTAAAATAACATCTATAGGAGTTTGTATGAATAAAAAAATGATCATTTCCTTGGTGTCTGGGGCTGCAGTTTGCCTCTCTAGCGCCTTAATGGTGGGTGCAGTTCATGCTCAATCGTGGCCTACTAAGCCAATCAAATTTATTGTGCCCTATCCTCCTGGAGGCGGTACTGATGTGATTGCCCGAATAGTTCAGGAGCCGCTTGCAAAAGAGCTAGGTCAGCAAGTCATTATTGATAATCGTGGCGGTGCTGGTGGTTCAATTGGATCCGCTTTAGCTGCACAATCGCCATCCGATGGATACACGGTGTTGTTCACGCTTTCATCCCACACCATTAATCCTTCCTTTTACCCACGTCTACCGTTTGATACGGAGAAGGATTTTTCTCCAGTGGTAACCATTGCGTCCCTGCCCCAAATCTTGGTTGCGAACCCCAATTTCCCTGCAAAGACGGTGAAAGAAGTCATTGAGATGGCCAAAGCAAAACCAGGCTCAATCTCTTATGCATCCGTTGGCAATGGCTCCCCAGGCCACCTTGCTGGAGCCATGATGGCAACCGATGCGGGAGTCGATATGACGCATATCCCTTACCGGGGCGGTGGTCCTGCAGTGACTGATGTCATAGCTGGTCAGGTTCCCTTGCTATGGGTCTCGATCCCTGCAGCAGCCCAATTTGTGAAAACTGGAAAATTGAGGGCACTGGCCGTTTCAACCGTTAAGCGGTCTGCAGTATTTCCTGATGTGCCAACCATGGCTGAATCGGGCTTTAAGGATTTTGAAGTGGATTCTTGGTATGCCATGTTCGTTCCAGCAAGCACTCCAAAGCCAATCATTGAACGCTTAAATAAGGCGGCATTAAAAGTGCTTGCGCAACCTGAAGTAAAAGAAAAGTTACTCAGTCAAGGTGCAGAAGCAGTGGGTGATTCGCCATCCCAGTTAGGCGCCGTAGTGAAAAAAGAGATCGCCAAGTGGAAGCAAGTCGTAAAGGCAGCCAATATTAAGGTCGACTAAGCGTATTAGTAATCATTTTTAAACTTTCAGTAAAGAGCATATGTCAGAAGTTGAAAGCATCATCAAGCGCGCCCGTGTTGCGCAAGAAGAGTATCAGTTGTACACGCAGGAACAAGTTGATTTGGTAGTCTCTGCAGTGGCGTGGGCCATTTTGGAGCCAGGTAGAAATGCCGAATTAGCGGAGTTAGCGGTGCGCGACACAGGGCTTGGTGATGCAGTTGACAAGTATAAAAAGAACTTTCGCAAAACGCTGGGCTTGGTGCGGGATTTGCAAAATGCCAAAACAGTTGGGGTTGTTTCTCACGACCCAACAACTGGAATTACGGAGTATGCAAGGCCGGTAGGGGTAGTGGCTGCCATTACGCCCTCAACCAATCCTGGCGCGACTCCCATCAATAAAATCTTAAATGCCTTGAAATGCCGCAATGCAGTGGTTGTTGCCCCATCCCCAAAGGGGCAATCAACGTGCTTTCGCTTATTGGAGTTTGTCCATGCGCAGTTAGATCTTGTTAAGGCGCCGCGGGATTTGGTGCAGATGCTGCCTGATCCCATTACAAAAGACGCTACCCACGAGCTGATGCGCTTGGCTGATTTAGTCGTGGCGACTGGTTCGCAAGCCAACATCCGTTCGGCATATACGAGTGGAACGCCGGCATTCGGGGTGGGCGCTGGTAATGTCCTTGTAATCATTGATGAGAATGCCAACCTAGATAGTGCTGCACAAAAAATTACGCAATCAAAAACCTTTGATAATGCCACTAGCTGTTCTAGTGAAAATGGTGCGGTCTTACTGGATGCTATTTATGACTCCGCTATCGATGCTTTAGAGCGTGCTGGTGGTGTACTCTTGGACGCTGCGGATAAGCAACGCTTGCATGATGTGATGTTTAGTAGTGGAAAATTGACTTCAACGCTGACTGCGCAGTCACCTGCCGTGATTGCTGAGCGCGCTAAATTGCAACATCCCAAGGCCAGCACTGCACGCTTTTTTATGGTCGAAGAGACCGGATTTGGTCCAGGTGCGCCTTTCTCAGGCGAAAAATTAAGCCCTGTCTTGACAGTCTGGCGCGCCGCAAACTTTCAGGCTGCCAAGAAATTGGTTGGCAATGTCTATTCCTATCAAGGCGCAGGACATTCGGTTGGCTTGCATACGGCAAGCAGTGGATCGGTCATGGAGGAGAGGGCAGCTGATTTAGCCCGTGATTTACCGGTTGCGCGCGTGATTGTGAACCAAGCGCATGCCATTGCCACCGGAGGCAGCTTTGAAAATGGCCTGCCTTTCTCCTTGTCGATGGGCTGCGGCACTTGGGGAAAAAATAACTTCTCCGACAACATGAACCATCGCCACTACCTCAATACCACGCGTGTGGTGCGGCCGATCGCTGAAAAAGTCCCAGAGGTGGAGACCTTGCTTGCCAATTATTTCAATCAGCACCCGAAGTAGTTAGAATAATTTAGTACCCATTCATCCTCTCTCAAAATGGCAGATATTCTGAACGCAGCGAGCGCTAGCATTGCACATGTTTTAGGTAAGTGGGCTCAATTGCAGCCGGACCACGTCCTCTTATACGCCCCCGAAACAGATAAAAAACTCACCTACGGGCAGATGGCGGTGGAGAGTGAACATTTTATGGGGTGGTTACGCGATCATCGCATCAGTGCTGCTGGCCATGTGGGTATCTTTATGCACAATGGACGCCAGACCACAACGGTGTTTATTGCCACGATGGTTTGTGGACGGGTAGTGACGCCGCTCAACCTGCTGGCGCCGGTAGATCAATTGGCTTGGGTTTTAGGCCATAGCGATATTGAAGTGCTGTTTTATGCTCCGGAGAATAAGCCAAATTTATTTGCGGCATTAAAAAAAACCCAACGTACATTTGAGTTGGTGGAATTAGACCCGGACGCAGAGGCTGGACCCTTTTTACAATCAGACCCATTGCCCTTACCGCAGATTAATTCAGATGACCCTGCTTTATTAATGTATACCTCGGGTACAACTGGCACTCCAAAAGGAGTATTACTAACGCATCGGAATCTATTGCATGCAGCCAAGTCGATTAGCGAATGGCATCGACTTACTCCAGCCGATATTGTGCTTAGTTCGCTGCCGATCTACCACATCAATGGTCAAGTCATTTCCACAATAACGCCTTTCTTCTCTGGTGGATCAATCGTTGCCCCCCATCATTTTTCAGTCTCAACGTGGTGGAAAATGGCAATCCAATATCGCTGCACCTGGATCAATATGGTGCCCACTATCATTGCGTATCTCATTAATGCAGCGAAAAGCGGTGCCAGCAAACCCGATGTTGCTCAGCTTAAACACATTCGTTTTGGACGCTCAGCATCGGCTCCTTTGCCGCCAGAGCACCACCGTGAGTTTGAGGGTTTATTCGGTATGCCCGTGATCGAGGCAATGGGTATGACGGAAACCTGCTCGATTGTGTTTTGTAATCCACACGACGAGCGCAGGCGCTTTGGTAGCCCTGGGCTGCCCTGCGGTGTAACGGCAAAGATTGTCGATGATTCTGGAAACATCGTGGCCGATCTGGTTTCTGGGGAAATTTGCCTTCAAGGTGAGAATGTATTGCATGCCTATTACAAAGGCGAAGCGGAAACAAAAAAAGCATTTGATGCCGATGGCTGGATGAAAACTGGTGACCTTGGCATGCGGGATGCCGATGGCTTTTATTTCATTACCGGCAGACTGAAAGAGTTGATCATTAAGGGTGGTGAAAACATTGCCCCACGTGAAATTGATGAGGTCGTGTTAAAACACCCAGCGGTCCTAGATGCCGCATCGGTTGGAATACCCGATGCAAACTACGGTCAAGAAATTATGGTTTGCATCATCCTAAAAGAAGGCCAAGCTTGCTCTGAATCAGAGATGCGCCAATTCTGTTTAGAGAACCTGGGTAAATTGAGGACGCCTAAACTCATTCTGTTTATGGACGATCTCCCTAGAGGTCCATCTGGAAAGGTGCAGCGCTTGAAGTTATTGGATTTACTTCAATCCAAATAAGGCTGTTATTTTGTTTTCTTTTGCTTTGTCTTCAAAATCTGATGCATTAAAGCAGATGAAAAAATACCGATTAAGATTGCCCATTCCAGTGCAATCGTAACCGTTCCAATCGCGGTAATCACCATCGGAACCCACTCCTTTTTCCCCATTCTGAATTCGTGGCGAATTTGCTTGAAATCAATGAGTTTCCACGCTACCAGCAACAATAGCGAGGCAATCACAACATAGGGTATGTGCTTTGCAAGGGGCGATATAAAAGCCAGAATGATGATCAAGAAAATTGCAGCACTGATTGCGGATAGTGGCGTTTTCGCTCCCGCAGCCAGATTAACGCCGGTGCGATTAAATGAGCCACTTGAGGGGTAGGCCGAGAAAAATGAACCTGCCACATTAGCCAATCCTTGCCCGATGAACTCTTGATTGGCATTGAATGTATCTTTTGTTTTTAAAGCGATCGCTCGCGCAATCGCCATTGCCTCTGTAGAGGCCAGTAAGGTCATGATTAATGTGGCAGCAAATAATTTTTGTAAGGTGGAGACGCTTAAGTCCGGCATTGAGAGGGGAGGGAACGCCCCTGGAATGTCACTAACACGCTTAAATTGATTCATGAGAGGAAAAGCAAGCTCGATAATTATTGCTGCAATAGCACCAATAATTACAGCAATCAGCATGGAGGGTATGTATTTATTGAGAGGCGCCCATAAGCGAATGACGCCTAGCGTGATGAACACCAATACGATTGAATACCACTGCATATTGCCACTGTGCACCTGAGTCGTAACCGCCTGCAGGGTATCAATAACAGCCGTCCCTCGCGGTATGTTCATTCCCAGGAGCGTACCAACTTGGCTGTTAATAATCAGTACAGCAGCCCCAGCCGTAAACCCAACAATCACCGAGTGAGGAACCTTTTCTACCCATTTTCCAATACCGCTAAAACCTAAGGCCAGCTGAATCACCCCCACCAGAAAACTAAGCGTGAGAACGAATACAACGTATTGCGGCGATTCTGGTAGGGCAAGTGGCGCAATCAGTGCCATGGTTGTTAGAGATATTGCATTTGCTGGCCCCGTTACCATGAGGCGGCTTGAGCCAAAGAGGGCAGCAATCAAGCAGGGCACCATAGCAGCATAAAGGCCATAGTGGGGCGGCATTCCAGCCAGTAATGCAAATGCAATGCCTTGGGGCAATACAACAATGGCGCCGGTTAGGCCGGCCAGCACATCAGCGCGGATAACCCCCGGTTTTTTGTATTCCGGCAACCATTGCAAAAAAGGAAAGAGTTTCATGTATACCGGCAGCTTGTTATTGTGGATTTGCTGCCGCGCGAAGTAAAAGTCATGCAGTTAATTTTTATTGTTCAGAATTAAGTCTGCCGCTTTTTCAGCCATCATCACTGCTGGCCAATTCGTATTGCCGGATGGCAAGGTCGGCATGGCAGAGCAATCAACCACCCGCAATCCTGTTACGCCCCGTACCCTCAACTCCGAATCCAATACGGCCATCGGATCCGAGTCAGTGCCCATTTGGCAGGTACCTGTTGGGTGAAAAATCGTAGCCCCGTTATTGCGGCAAAATTCCAGTAGATCGGCATCGCTCTGAGGATTATTGGGTTTAATTTCCCGGGTGATGAGCGATTTAAGCGGCTCGGTTTGTGCGATCTTCCGCGCAAACTTCACGGCAGCGACGCTAACGTCGCGATCGTGTTCTGTAGCGAGGTAGTTGGCAACCATTTTTGGCGGCAGTAATGGGTCCGCCGATTGAATACGGACATGGCCTCGAGACTCTGGCCTTAGCTGGCATACAGACATGGTAAATCCGGGGAAGGGATGGACATTTCCGCCTGCCATATCGGCTGACAAGGTTGCCATATGGAACTGGATGTCTGGCGTCCGCGAAGATTTCATCACTTTGGTGAATAGTCCGCCTTGATTAATTCCAATGGAAAGTGGACCGCCCCGAAATAGTAGCCAATCTAGACCTATCTTTACTTTGCCAAAAAGCGATGAGAGCTGCACATTGGTTGATATCGGTTGATTTAGTTCGTAAATTAAACGGTATTGCAGGTGATCTTGTAAGTTTTCACCAACGCCGGGAAGGTCTTGGATGATCGGGATATTAAATTCCCTTAAGAGGGCTGCTGGGCCAATTCCGGATAGCTGCAAAATTTGTGGCGATTGCAGGGCGCCAGCGCTCAGAATGATTTCCTTATTGGCCCTAATAACTTGCTTTTGACCGTCACGTATTAATTCGATAGCCACCGCGCGTCGCCCTTCAATGACGATGCGCATGACCTGACTATTCGTCAAGATTGTCAGGTTACTGCGCTGTTTGACCGGATTTAAGTAGGCAACCGCAGTACTGCAGCGCAATCCTTTATGGGTTGACAGTTGGTAGTAGCCCACGCCTTCTTGAGTGAGGTTATTAAAGTCATCGGTTTCGGGTACGCCCAAGTTCACTGCAGTTTTTATGAATGATTCAACCAAGGGGTGCTTTTTCGGTATAGACGATGCCTTCAAGGGGCCCGTTTTTGAGTGGAGTGGCTCGCCCAAGCGATCATTGCCCTCCGCTTTTTTAAAATAGGGTAGAACATCATCCCAGCCCCAGCCCGCATTGCCAAGATTCTTCCAGCCGTCGTAGTCTTCTTTTTGCCCGCGAATAAAAATCAATCCATTAATTGAACTAGACCCACCTAAGCACTTTCCACGGGGCCAATAAATCTTACGTTGATTCATTCCAGGATCAGGCTCTGTTTCGAACTTCCAATTAACTTTGGGATCCCACATGGTCTTCCCGTACCCAATCGGCAAGTGAATCCACGGCGAGCTATCTTTTGGTCCTGCTTCAATTAAGCAAACCGAGTTTTGGGGATCTTCTGACAGGCGGTTGGCTAAAACGCAGCCCGATGATCCGGCGCCAACCACAATATAGTCAAATTGGCTATCTTGCATTCGAGGCTATCCAGCCGCCCTCAAGCCCAACATGGTTCGGGCCAATTTCGCATTCGCAACGGGTCGATTGTATTTGGCGGCTAATTCTGTAACGCGCGAGACTAACTCTGCATTGTCTTTTGCGACGCGGGACTGATCGTATTTAATATTGTCCTCTAGGCCAGTGCGAGCATGCCCGCCCATTTCGAGCGCCCATTCATTCACAGCAAGCTGATGCCTTGCAATGCCAGCTGCAGTCCATGTTGCATCTGGCATGATTTCGTTTAACTCGCTCACCAAAAACTCCAAGATACTCCGCTTTGCTGGCATGGCATTGGGCACGCCCATCACAAATTGAACATGCGCAGGCGCCTTTAGTAATCCGCGTTTGATTAAATCAGCAGCGCTGTAGAGCATGGCCATATCAAATATTTCAATCTCTGGCTTGATATCGTACTTATTCATTTCATTCGCAAGCCCGTCGACGAAAGTCGGTGGATTCTCATAAATGCCATGGGGAAAATTGACGGATCCAGTTGCGAGCGATGCCATATCGGGACGGTGAAATAGCATGGCCCCCCGTAATGCCTGATCTTGGCCCCTGCCACCGGTTGAGAATTGAATAATCATATCTGGGCAATGTTTTTTAATGCCCTCCTGAACTTTTGCAAATTGATCGGGATCTGAGCTTGGGCTCTCATCCGGCTTACGGACATGCAAGTGAACTAAGGCCGCACCCGCCTCATAGGCCTTGTGCGTCTCTTCGATTTGTTCGGAGACGGTAACTGGGAGGCCTGGACAGTCCTTTTTACGGGGAATTGCACCAGTAATAGCTACAGTGATAATGACGGGTTTATTCATAATTTACCTAACAGTTGTGATAGTCTAATCCTAAAAGTTTTGATAAGTTTATCTCGAATAATGAAATAAATATTTAGATGAACGAAGTTCAATGACTGAAGAATTAAAGGATAACTTTAAATATCATATTAGTTAATTGATGGTAGCCAAGTGGCTAACTGCGGAAAAACTAATAGCAGGATTACCGCAATAATTTGTAACACCATAAATTGGGACATGCCAGCATAAATATCCGTTATCTTCCAAGAGGGAGCAACTCCTTTAAGGAAATAAGCAGATAGAGCAACTGGCGGCGAAAGCCAAGCCGTCTGAAGTGTTACTGCCACTAAGGTGCTAAACCAAATTAAATCAATACCTGCTGCTTTAATAATGGGTAAGAAGATGGGTACAACGATTAAAACAATCGGAACCCACTCCAGCGGCCATCCCAGTAAGAAAATCAAGAACAAGATTAAGATCAACATCATCATGGGTGGCAAGGGTAGCGAGGTTAGAAAGCTAGCAATCAAATCCGCACTACCAAGCCTTGAAAATACCGACCCAAACAGGTTTGAAGTGGTGACTAAAAGCAAAATCATGCTTGAGACACGCAGCGTTTGCATTACGCAGTTTTTGATTTTGATAAACGTCATGCGTCCAGACATGGTGGTCAGCAAGAAGGTTGCTACGCAACCAACGGCACCCGCATCGGTTGGGGTTGCTATCCCTGCCAGTATTACGCCTAAAGTAGCAAATAAAACCACAATCACCGGAGCAATACCAATCAGAAAATCAATTAAAACCGGCTTAAGCGATTTTGCGCGCATTTCAATAGGCAGTGCTGGGCCTAGCGCTGGATTGATCCAGCAGCGAATCATGCACCAAGAGGCAAACAGGAATGCCAATAGCAAGCCCGGCAAGACTGCAGCGGCAAATAAATCTGTTGCAGGAATACCGACGACTGGTCCCATCACAATTAGCATCACTGATGGCGGTATCAGGATACCCAATGTTCCGCCAGCGGTAATTGCTCCTGCGGACATGCGCACATCGTACCCACTTTTAATCATAGATGGCGCAGCCATTACACCTAGCAAGACTACCGATGAGCCTACGATACCCGTTGCGGCGGCAAAAATAGTGGCGGTAACGATCACTGCTAAATAGAGTGAGCCTCGAATGCCCGCAAACAATTGCTGAATCGCTCCAAACAAGCGTTCCATAATGCCGGACTGCTCTAATAAAAATCCCATAAAAAGAAAAAATGGGATTGATGCTAGGACACTATCTTGCATAACGGATAGCGTTTGCAAAATCGCAAGATCAAATACAACGGGGCCTAAGGCAATAAAGCCCATGATGATACTGAGTGCTCCGAGCGTAAACGCAATCGGAAAGCCAATAAAGATTGCGCACAGCAAAAAGCCTAAGCCAACAATACCTAAAATTTGATGATCCATCCTATGCCCCTTTTTTTGTGGTTTCTAAGGGCCATTCGTTTGATCGAATTGCAACCAGGCATTTGCTTACTTCGGAGAGTCCTTGAATAAAGAGCAGGAAACCTGTTAGAGGTAAAGTGAGTTTAAAAGGCCAGGTAATGGCCATCCAAGGACTTGATACAAAGCGTTCATTGCTGGTAAAGGCTTTAAAGAAATATTCCCATCCAACGATTGTAAAAATAAGCACAAAAGGGTAGAAAAGTAATAAATAACAAGCAAGATCAACTAAGGCTTGTTTTTTTGGTGACCAGTTGTCATAAAACATATCGGTACGAATGTGACCCTTGTGTTTAAGGGTATAACTCGAACCCAACATAAAAAAGGCACCATAAAGCATAAATGTCATGTCATAGGCCCAGATAGTAGGGGCGCCGAAAGCATATCGTGCTACCACTTCGTAAGCCAGGCTGAGAATCATTGGAATCAGCATCCAGCCTACGATATTACCTACTATTGAGGTGATGCGATCCAGTTTTTTGGAGAATGCGATTAATTCTTGATTTGTATTAAACACCGTCAATTCCATTTAAAAAAAGGGTGGGAATGCCCACCCTTTTATCGACAACTAAAAGTAAAGATTATTTCTTCTTACTATTTACTACTGTTGCACCAATGTTGTAGTACAGACCATTAATTTGTGTCCAGTAAGGAACAACAATTCCGGCAAATTTCCTTTGTGACTCCAATACCTCTTTGAAGAAGGGGTTCTTCTCAGATTCACGTGTATAAACAACAGCAGTCGCTTTTTGGAATGCAGTGAAAAACTCTTTTGGAGTGTCATGTACTGTTACGCCATGATCTTTTTTGAGCTTTTCTAAAGCGACAGCATTACGGTAGACGTTAAAAGTGTAGGTTTCTGCGATTGTTGCGGAAACTGCTGTTTCAACTATGACCTTAAGATCTGCTGGCAATTTATTCCAGAACGCTTTGTTAATCAAGAGTTCTGCAACGTCAGTGGATTGATGTAAACCTTGGAGGTAGTAATGCTTAAAGACATTTTGAAAGCCCAAAATCATATCGTCTGCCGGACCAATCCATTCGGCCGCATCAATAACACCACGTTGTGCTGCTGGCACAATTTCGGACCCCGGCATGGCCACTGTTGTTAAACCCATTTCTCTAAAAATTTCTGCTGTTAGCCCTGGGGGCGACCGATATTTCATTGGTTTCATATCAGCAATTGAATTGATGGGCTTTTTGAACCAGCCAAAAGGATCGGGACCCATGGGCTGGATCATAAATGGTTTGATATTAGTTTTGAGTACCTCAGTAAAAAGACGCTCATAAAGCTGGTCTCCTCCGCCATTTTTAAGCCAAGCCATGTGCGAGACTTGATCTAGTCCAACACCTGAGCCAGAGGCTGGATTAGAAAATAATGCAGCTGCAGAGTTTTTTCCAGACCAGTAATGGGTCCATGCAAATCCACCGTCGACAACGCCTTTATCAACTGCATCCAAAATTCCGAATGCACCTACAACAGCGCCGTCAGGCAGGACTTCTACTTTGAGGCGTCCATTTGACATTTTGTCGACACGATCGCCAAAGTTTTTCATGAGCTCAAAATAGATGCTGGCAGAAGGCACGCCTGTTTGAATTTTCATTTTTATTGGCGCAGACTGCGCAAATGCGGTTCCACACAGTGCGGCAGATAGAGCCGTAACCGCTGCTAGCCTTTTAACAAATTGAATAATCATTTCAAACTCCTTGTTTATGTTTAACAATCGTTACTTTTTAATTGCTCCTTTACAATACCCCATTCAACCTAACGGAACAAGTTGTTTATTATTAGTAAAAACGATTAGGAAAAGTGCATAAAAACTCCTTTTGTTCCACTTAATGGAACAAAAAATTAAATTTATTTGTTATTTATGGAATATTCTCGCTAATTGGGTTTGATAACAATATTCTGTGCCAACTAGTTTGCAATTTGCACATTATTTAGGACCTAAAGATGGATGGTCTTTTTATTTTTATGTTTAGCGGATAGGCAATGGTGAACTCTAGTATGGTTAATATCAGGTGAGTGGGCTTGATTCTCTTGCGATAGGAATCTTGTTCTTCTCTGCCATTCTGGGTGGTTTAATACGCCGCCTCAGCGGATTTGGTGGAGCGCTTATCATGTCGCCGCTTTTAATGTGGTTTTTCCCGGTCCCCTTTTTCATTCCGATTGTGATGTCTGCGGAACTGCTGGGCGGCATGTGGCTGTTTACTCAGTGGAAGGTTAATAAAGAAGACACTCCCAGCTTATATCGAATGTTAGCTTTGGCCGCATTGTTGTTGCCGGTTGGAATTTTTTTGGGTGAAACAATTCCACTTACGGTACTAAAAATTACAACCGGAATTGTGGTGATTGGCTTTTCTGCTTTTTTGTTAATACGCGTCAATTTAGCTATAAAGCTTTCCGCATTTAGGGATTCTCTTGCTGGTGCTCTATCCGGAATACTCTTAGGCTCCTGCGGCATCGGCGGACCCCCTGTTGCACTTTATTTAAATGCCAGCGGCCTGCAGTTTGAGCGGTCAAGGGCCTTGCTATCCCAATTTGTTTCTGGCGTATGTTTACTAGCTATTGTTGCTGCAAGCTTCATGGGTGGCGGTATCGCTTGGTTGCCTTGGCTCTTATTTGCCTTGCCTGCCTATGTGTTTGGAATGGTCTTGGCCAAGATCTTGCTGCAACGGCGAGAATTATCCGCTGGCTTTATTAAGCAGTTTTGCTTGTATTGGCTGATTGTGAATGCAGCATTTAATTTGCTTGTTTTAGCCCTGTTATAAGGGTAATGTGGATAGCGAATGCCGATCGATATTTGCTGAAGCCCTCAAGCGTATATCATTGATGTAATTCTTTTTTTTACACCATGGCTACCTACAACACCGAAACCGTTCTCTCGATTCACCATTGGAACGATACCCTGTTTAGTTTCACCACCACCCGCCATCAGGGCTTACGCTTTCGCAATGGCCACTTCTTAATGATTGGCCTCGAAGTCGATGGCAGACCCTTAGCCCGGGCCTATAGTGTCGCCAGTCCGAACTATGCCGAGCACCTCGAGTTTTTAAGCATCATTGTGCCTAATGGGCCATTAACCTCGCGCCTGCAGCACATCAAGGTGGGCGATCCCATTTTGGTGAGCGAAAAGTCAGTCGGCACTCTGGTGATTGATGACCTTAACCCTGGAAAGCACCTCTACCTCTTTAGTACCGGTACTGGCTTAGCTCCCTTTATGAGTATTATTCGAGACCCCGATACCTATGAGCGCTTTGAGAAGGTGGTACTCATTCATGGGGTGCGTTTAGTCAGTGAGCTCGCCTATGGCGAATACATTAAGAATGAGCTCACCCAAGATGAATATATTGGCGAACTGGTGCAACAGCAACTGATTTATTACCCCACAGTGACTCGGGAGGCATTTAAGCAAACCGGACGTCTGACAACTGCGATTGAGTCAGGCCAGCTCTTTAAAGACATTAGTTTGCCGCCTTTGGACCCCAAAACCGATCGCGGTATGATTTGCGGCAGCCCCGCTATGCTCAAAGAGACCTGCGCCATGTTAGACGCCAGAGGCTTTGTGGTATCGCCTAGCCTCGGGCAGCTCGGGGATTATGTATTTGAGCGGGCGTTTGTGGAAAAGTAGGCTGGTAGCAGCGTGCTTAAGCCTGCAGGTGCAAATAAAGAGGCTTTATCGGGATAAAAAATTGTATTAGGGGATTACTCGTATTGCATCCCTGTCATACCCTTGCTAATGTGAGTTTACCTTTTAAATGTTCTTACTGGAGGCATTAGATGAGCAATAATTTAAAGCGAAATTTCTTAAAACCAGCATTACTATCGATAGGCGCTTGTATTGCTGTTTTGGGTACTGGTGTTTCACACGCTCAAAACTATCCCAACAAAGCGATTACATTAGTTGCGCCTTATGCTGTTGGTGGTGACAGTGATTTTTCTGGCAGAAATCTTTCGGTTGTTGCTACTAAGCTTATTGGGCAGCCAGTGATCGTTACTAATATCATAGGAGCTTCAGGCACGATTGGTTCGCAACGGGTAAGAACGGCGGCCCCAGATGGATATACCTTATTAGTATCGCGCGGAGGCTCCCAAGCAATTGTTCCCGCACTGGATAGCAAGACACCATATAAATGGAACGACTTTACGTTCATCTCATTATTGGATCTCAATCCAGTGGTTTGTATTGTAAAAAATGATTCACCCTACAAAACGTTTCCTGATCTTATCAACGGAATTAAAGCTAATCCGGGTAAGTTAAATTACGCAACTGCTGGGCCAGGAACCACCCAGCACTTAGCGGTAGAGGTTATATTGAGTCAGCTCAATATGCCATCTACAGCCGCTGTGATGATTCCATACAAGGGTGGCGGCGAAGCTACAACTGCCTTGCTGGGTGGGCAAGTACAGTTTATCTGCAATAACCTCACTACTCTAGTCGGTCAGATTAAGGGTAGTGCTGTACGTGCACTCGTAACCTCGACGCCTGAGCGCCTAAAAGATTTCCCAGATATCCCCACCGCGCGCGAAATGGGCGTTTCTAATCTTGAAAAAGTAATGGGATGGAGCGGACTCTATGGCCCCCCTGGATTACCTGCAGAGGTAGTTGCTAAATGGCAGGCTGTACTAAAACAAGTTGCCGTTGATCCAGCTTGGATACGAGGTAACGATACCGTTGGCGCCATTCCAGCAATACGCTCACCTCAAGATACCGAAAGCTTTGCTAAAGATCAATTTGAACTTTATACCAAGCTCGGCACTCAGCTTAATCTTAAAAAGTAATCCATTACTCAGCACATAATTGGCCCAATCGGGCCATTTGTGCTTATTTAGCTTTTTGCAAAATATAGCAATCGATTTATTAAAGGCGTCTAGATTCTTTTTGTATATAAAGGGAAGTAAGCTCACCTGCGAGTCTGTAAATTAAATAAATAAGGTTTTAGTTCTTTACGACAATTTTATTTCAATGCCCAACGTTATGAATATGCAAATTAAAGTACCAGCAGATATTCCTATGCAAATCAGTGGCTCTAGTGTTTGGACCGGGGCTGAAATGCAACATGATCAATCTTGGAAAATGGAGTGGACTCCAAATCAGATCGCTGAATTAAATAAAGCAGCCCAGCATTTCTTAAGCCTAGGGAAGCCATTAGAGCAAATTACGAAAGATGACTTTCCACTACCAACAATTCATACTTTAATAAAAGAAATCTTAAAAGAGCTTTTAGATGGGCGAGGCTTTGTACTGCTGAGGGGAATTCCGGTACAAGAGCTTGGCATTAAATTGGCTTCCGTTATCTATCTTGGGCTGGGTTGTCATTTGGGTAGCTTGAGAAGTAATAACGCCAAGGGTCATCTCTTAGGCCATATTCGAGATCAAGGTGCCGATATTGCAAATAACAACACCCGGTTTTACCAGACAAATAAAAAATTAGAATTTCATACGGACTCCTCGGATTTTGTTGCGCTCTTGTGTCTGCAAAAAGCAAAGAAGGGCGGCGAGTCTTATTTGGCAAGCTCTATGAGTGCTTACAATGAAATTGCTCGAAGACGGCCAGATCTATTAGAGGCACTTTTTATGCCATATCCCACCGACCGCCGTGGTGAGGTGCCTGCAGGCCTTAATCCGTGGTTTGATATGCCGATTTTTAGTTGGTATCAGGGTGAATTAACGTGTGTGTATATTCGGCCCTATATAGAATCAGCCCAAATTAATTTTCCAGAGGCCCCGCGGCTTAGCCAAAAACAAATTGATGCAATGAATTTGCTCGATGAAATTATTGCAGAAGGTAAATTGATTTTACCGATGAGTTTTGAGCCAGGTGATATTCAGATTATTCATAACCACCAGATTTTCCACTCGCGAAGTGATTTTGAAAATTGGCCTGAACCGGAGCGTCAGCGTCATTTATTAAGGCTATGGGTATCGCCTCTTGCGGGAAGGCCGCTGCCCGACTATTTTGCCGCTAGGTGGGGGTCTGTTGATGCCGGAGATCGTGGGGGCATTATCGTTCCTGGTACCAATTTGACGGTTGAGCTAAATTTTAGCTAGCTGCGTTAAGGCGACGTATTAATAGTAATGTTTTACCTGTAAATCAATTAATTGATTGATTTCAGGCGTAATGCCTAAGCCGGATTCGTTGCTGAGCAAAATCTTTCCATCGCTTATGACAGGATAGGGGGTTGCCATTGCCTCACGTAAGCAATTTGGATTGGAATCGACCTCAACAAAGCCTGCTTGACCTACCGCGGCTTTTAAATGCATCGATGCAACTAGCCCAATGCCGCCTCCAAGCCAGTGCGGGCAAAAGAGCTGATTGCTGGCACAGATTGCTTTTGCAATAGGTATGCAGCCGCTAAACCCACCCCATTTGCCAATATCAGGCTGAATGACCCGAAATGCGTTGCTGTGTATTGCTTCATAAAACTGCGTGTCGCCGCGCATGTTTTCGCCTGCAGCAAGAGGGACTGAGGATTGGCTCGAAAGTGTTTGCCAATCGCTGAGGGGACAATCTGCAGCAATTGGCTCCTCCACCCAGAATGGATTGAGCGCTGCCAAATGCTCGATATGACGAGCTGCAGATTCAAGGCTCCAAGCTTGATTTGCATCAACCATGATTTTGGTATCTGGACCAAGTAGGCTTCGAAGGGCCTTTAGGTTGGAAAAATCACGATCTTGACCAAAACCTACTTTAAGTTTGAATGCCCGAAATCCTTCTGCCCATTTTTCTTGCGCTATCTTCTCGGGATTAGTAGGGCTAATTCCAGAGGCATAGGTTTCTATCTGCGGTGCGCCGCCAAATAGTTCCCACAACGGTTTCCCCATCTTTCTTCCAAGCAGGTCCCACAAAGCAATATCAGTGCCAGCGATGGCTTGGGCAATAGTGCCTGGCTCACCACATTGAATGCCTAGAATATGCAATCGATTAGTAAGCTCTTGAAATGCAGTAGTTGGTGAGGGCCATACCTTTTCAAGTAAGATAGGTGCGACTACAGAGTCAAAGAGGCGGGCGCGGTGTTCAGCGCCAACGCTAGGGAAGTTGCACCAAATTTCTCCCCAACCAACACAACCTTCATTATCTTCAAGGCGTATAGCAACTCCTGGGCGGTCATGCATTATTCCAAATGAAGTTTGAACCGGCTCTCGTATAGGAGAACGGTAAACAAATGACTCTGCTTTTTTAATTTGAATGGGCGTATGTGTGAGGTTTAACACCATAAACATTAAATCTTATAGAGCCTTATAGGCTGATCAAGTAACAAGACTACGGCTAATATTGGACAATATAATCTGCGCAATTTGAATCGCAATTAATAAAACTAAGGGTGATAAATCCAGAGGCCCCATGCTCGGTAGGACGCGCTTAATGGGTGCGAGCAGTGGATTCAATATCTCAGCTAGCATGTATTGCATTGGTGACCCACGGCCAACCCAGGACAAGACCACATTGGCAATAATCAAGATCACTAAGATCGACAAAACAAGTCCAATCAACTCCAGTACAGAGCCAATCAATAGGCTGATGATTGGCGGTATGGTGCCCAGCAGTAAACCAATTAAGAATACTTTAGCCAACACAATCAAATAAGCCCCTACTAAGCAGGCACTATCCATTCGGCCAATACTTGGAATGAATTTACGCAAAGGCATCACAAGCCAGTTTGTCATTGGCATGAGGTAAAGGCCAATCGGATTGCCGGAATTGGGTGATAGGTTGAACTTAAGGTACTGCAAATAGCAGCGCAATAAACAGGCGCCGCCAATCAGGGTGATAGCAATTTCAGAGAGTAGGTTGGTAATTTCAAGCAACATCATGAATTAAATTCCTTTTAATTACTCTTCTTCGCGGCGCAAATGGGGGAACAAAATCACGTCACGAATATTGGGTACGTCGGTGAGTAGCATCACCAGCCGGTCGATGCCGATGCCGCAACCGCCGGTGGGGGGCATGCCGTACTCTAGCGCACGGATAAAGTCATGATCAAAGTACATGGCCTCTTCGTTACCCGCCTCTTTTTGCTCTACTTGCTTCTGAAAGCGCTGCGCTTGATCCTCGGCATCGTTGAGCTCAGAAAATCCGTTAGCGATTTCACGACCAGTAATAAAGAGTTCAAAGCGTTCGGTCACGCCAGGCCGAGTATCGGATTCACGGGCGAGGGGGCTCACTTCAATCGGGTAGTCAATGATGTAGGTTGGCTCCCATAAATGGTGCTCTGCTACTAGTTCAAATAAGGCAAGCTGCAGTGCGCCAATACCGGCATTCTTCAGTGCTGGTGCATTAATGTCTTCGCCGCCTTTTTTGAGTTCGGTGCGAATAAATTCAGCATCTTCGAGTTGCGCAGGAGCATAGCTTTTTTTGGATTCGGGGCCGTACTTCAGTATGGCCTCGGTAATCGTCAAGCGCTGAAATGGTTTACTTAAATCCAGCGGGCGACCCTGGTGAGTGAGGGTTGCGGTACCCTGGGCATCAATTGCCGCTGCGCGAATCAACCCTTCCGTAAAGTCCATCAGCCATTTGTAATCGGTGTAGGCCGCATAAAACTCCATCATCGTAAATTCGGGGTTATGCCGCGGACTGACACCTTCGTTGCGGAAATTACGATTGATTTCAAAAACGCGTTCAAAGCCGCCTACAACCAAACGCTTAAGGTAGAGCTCAGGTGCGATGCGCAAAAACATCTGCATATCGAGTGCATTGTGGTGCGTTATAAAAGGCTTTGCAGTTGCGCCGCCCGGAATGGGGTGGAGCATGGGGGTCTCCACCTCCATGAAGTTGGCCTCGAGCATGTGACGGCGGAGCGAAGCAATGGCTTTACTGCGGGAGATAAAGGTCGCGCGGGTATCGGGGCTAACGATCAGGTCAACGTAGCGTTGGCGGTACTTGGTTTCTAAATCAGACAGGCCATGAAACTTATCGGGTAAGGGGCGCAGCGATTTGCTGAGGAGTCGCAGGGTGCTGCACTCGACCGAGAGTTCACCCTTATTGGTTTTAAACAAATGCCCCTCAGCCGCAATAAAGTCACCCATGTCCCAGTGCTTAAATGCATTGTGAATATCAGCGCCGCTGATTTCATCGCTGATGTAGAACTGAATTTGCCCCGTACGATCTTGAATCGTCGCGAAACTCGCTTTACCCATCACACGTTTTAGTACCATGCGTCCAGCCACCTTAACCATGACCTTCTTCGCAGCCAATTCTTCTTTATTGAAGCCATCGTAGTGTGCATGCAGATCGGCTGCATGATGCGTCGGCACAAAATCATTTGGAAATGCAACGCCTTTAGTACGTAGCTGCGCTAACTTTTCACGGCGCTCGGAGATGATGTGGTTTTCATCCACCGCTTCTGGCGCATTGTCTGGGGTTTGGGCTTTATCGTTCATGGGTTTGCTAGTCAGAGTAATTAAACGCCTTGCTTCAGGCTGGCTTCAATAAAGGCGTCGAGGTCGCCATCCAACACTTTTTGAGTGTTGGAAATCTCAACGTTAGTGCGCAAATCTTTAATGCGGCTTTGATCTAAAACATACGATCGAATTTGATGGCCCCAACCCACATCGGTTTTATTGGCCTCTAATTTATCTTGCTCGACGCGCCGTTTTTGCATCTCGTGTTCATAAAGACGCGACTTCAGCATGGTCATGGCCTCGGCGCGGTTGCGGTGCTGGCTGCGGTCATTTTGGCACTGAACCACAATACCAGTAGGCAAGTGGGTTAAGCGAACGGCAGAATCGGTTTTATTGATGTGCTGACCACCGGCACCCGAAGCGCGGTAGGTATCGGTTCGAATGTCGGCTGGATTGACGTCGATCTCAATCGAGTCATCGATTTCAGGGTAAACGTAGATGCTGGCAAAGGAGGTGTGACGACCGCCTGATGAATCAAATGGCGATTTACGTACCAAGCGATGCACCCCAGTCTCCGAGCGCAAGTGACCGTAGGCATACTCCCCATCAATCTTGATGGTGGCACTCTTAATGCCCGCCACATCACCATCAGACTCTTCCAGAATTTCGGTTTTATAGCCTTTGCGTTCACAGTACTTGAGGTACTGGCGAAACAGCATGCTCGCCCAGTCGCAAGCCTCAGTTCCGCCGGCTCCTGCCTGAATGTCAATAAAGCAGTTGCACGGATCCATCTCGTTGTGAAACATGCGCCGAAACTCGAGGTCGGCAATCGTTTTACTGTACCCCTCGGTATCGACTTCAAGCGCGCTTAAAGTCTCAAAATCACTCTCTTCTTTGGCCATCTCAAATAATTCGAGGGCGCCCGTGATGTTGCTATTTAAGTTGGTAAGAGTAGAAACCACTCCATCCAGCAATTTTTTTTCTTTACCAAGCGCCTGCGCTCGCTTTTGATCATCCCAAATCGTGGGGTCTTCGAGGATGGAATTGACTTCCGTTAGGCGATGTGACTTGACGTCGTAGTCAAAGATACCCCCGAAGTGCTTGCTCGCGTGTGAGCAGATCCTGAAGGGTGTTGGAGATGAGGTTAAGTTGTTCGGCTTCCATGACCGCGATTATAAAGTCAAGCTGCCTTTAGGGCTCTGTTCTACTTGGTTCATCCAAGGCTTCAATCATGAACTGTACCCGTGTTTGGCCGCCGAAGCGATCAGCAACTAAGCGGTAAGCCAAATGGGCTCGTGCTGGCAGGGTTTGGGTGCGGTTAAACCAAACTCCGCCGACCGGCTTGTCCCCTGGCGCGCTGCCGAGCGGCAAGAGTTGCAGTCGCAGGTGTTTTTCTTTCATTAAGGCCTGGCTAATCACTTCGAATTCACCATAAAAGACCGGCTGTGGGAAACCTTGACCCCAGAGCTCTTCTGCCAACAAATCGCCGATCTCTGCGGTTAATTCATCTGGACGTAGGCTGCCATCATGAATGTATTGCCTAGCTAACAGCGCATCATCAAGTAATTCATCGGTAACCGCCTGAAAGCAGGCATCAAAGCAGGCAAAGTTTGTTTGATCAATTGTTAGGCCCGCTGCCATGGCATGGCCCCCAAATTTGAGAATGAGCCCAGGCTCACGCTTGGAAACCAAATCCAATGCATCACGCAGATGAAAGCCGCTAATCGACCTACCCGACCCACGCAATTGCGACTGCGCATCTTCGGTATCGGCTGGAGCAAATACGATGGCGGGACGATTAAAGCGCTCCTTTAGGCGTGAGGCAACAATACCGACGACGCCTTGATGCCAGTTGGCATTCCACAGGCAGAGGGCAGAGCGGGCTGCTGCAAGACTACCCAACTGTTCCTCTGCTAAATGGGCCAAAGCCGCCTCTTGCATGCCACCCTCAATCACCCGGCGTTCGCGATTAATGCGATCGAGTTCTTGGGCGATGCGCAGCGCAACATCGGCATCATCTGCCAGCAGCAACTGAATTCCCAAAGTCATATCGGCTAGGCGCCCAGCGGCATTTAGCCTGGGACCAATGGCAAAACCTAAATCGCCCGCTGTGGCTTTGCGAATATCGCGACCCGCGACACTAAATAAGGCGGCAATACCGGGCTGTCCAATGCCTTGGCGCATACGCCGTAGCCCATTGGCAACTAAAATGCGGTTGTTGTAATCGAGCTGTGCAACATCAGCCACCGTTCCCAGAGCAACCAAGTCGAGTAGATTTTCAATCTTGGGTTGGGTGTCTTGGGTAAACATACTGCGCTGCCGGAGTTCTGCACGCAAAGCAATCAGCAGGTAAAACACCACACCAACGCCGGCCAATGCTTTGCTGGGAAAGTTACAGCCAGTTTGATTGGGATTAACGATGGACAGCGCCTTAGGGGTAGAGTCGCCGGGAAGATGGTGGTCTGTGATGATGACGTCCATGCTTAATTCGCGCGCACGCTCGACACCAGCATCGCTGGCAATGCCGTTATCCACTGTAATCAGAATGGCAGGCTTGGGTGTTTGGGTAGCAGCAAGCTCGACTACTTCGGGTGTGAGACCATAACCCATCGTAAAGCGATTAGGGACTAAAAAATGAATATTCGCATTCGGGCCACCCAGTAAACGCAGGCCACGAACAGCAACGGTGCAAGCGGTAGCGCCATCGCAGTCATAGTCGGCGACAACCAGCATCGGCTTATTTTCTGCTAGGGCGTCAGCAAGAATGGAGGCGGTTGATAGGCAATGACTTAACTGGGTTGGTGAGATTAATTGCTTGAGCTCTAGGGTAAGTTCATCGGTATTCGATACCCCGCGAGCGGCATAGAGTCTAGCCAGTAGCGGATGCAAGCCACCTTTACTGAGCGCGTTTGCCGCCTCTAGCGAAAACTCGCGCTGCCGAAAGACGGGAGCGGTCATGTTGCTTTGTTTCCAGTCAATTCTTGCCAGCTGAGTAAAGAAGGCGTGCGCCAAAAAGCCCACGATCCTTTTTTGATATCGCTCTTTAATATGCTACGTTTACGTAACACGCCATTCGGAAAGTCAATCAGCTCGAGTTCATCGAGCGTTTCATCCAGTAAGGCAGATTGCAGCATCGGCCAAATCGCGGCTGGGTTCTTGAGCCAAGCAAACCCGCCGATCAGGGTATCTGCAGTGACTATGCCACTACACGGAATAGTGAGGTGATGGGCGATGCCTATTAAAACAGGATGATCAGTAATGATGTGGCTTGCTGCTTTAATTTCACTCGGAGTTTTTAAATCAGCAGTGGAGCCGATGCCGCTGATCCAAATCGAATTAATGGCAGGTAGGCCACTCGCTTGGCGCGCTTCGTTAATCGGGCTAATGTGCCACAGCATCTGAATTTCATTTTGCAATTTACGCCAAGCGCGTGCTGTACCCGCTTCTACGGTATCGCGCGGTAACCACCAATCGATATTGCGCCCGTGCGCTTGATCAACCGAGTGGGTTGCTAGGCTAGCAAAGTGAGCCGGGGTAATGAACCAGTGGTTTGGGTCAGCAGCAATCACATCGGCTTTAAATTCATCCTGAAATAAGGGCTTTGCTTCTTCCAGCAGGGAGGCTGACTCAGCGGCGGTGAGCGGAATGTGGTCTGGGTGCATCAAGACTAGATGGTCGCGGGTGGCATGCAGGTGAACCGGCTGAATGCAGGCCAATACGGTACTGGAATCAATAGCACCTCCTTGCAGGCCGAGCAATGTAAATGGGGCAGCTGGTACGTCATCGCCCAGCAAAAAGCGCTCGTGCGGCAATCCCAGCGTGGGCATGGTCTGTAGGGAATCAGCCACAGCATCATCACCAGACAGAAGGAGGGTAAATCGTCTTTTTGTAGTCATCCCTGTGATTTTAGGTGGCATTTACCCATTTCTCCAGCTAGGGCGTCACTATTCACTAAACTAAGGGTATGTTGAAGCTCCCCATCGAACTGGAAATTGGCCTGCGCTATACCCGCTCACGGCGGAGTAAAGCAGTGGGTAAGCGCGATGGCTTCCTGTCCTTTATCTCGGGGATCTCCACTGCAGGCATCGCCCTGGGGGTTGCTGCCCTCATTGTCGTGCTGTCGGTGATGAATGGCTTCCAGAAAGAAGTGCGCGATCGGATGCTCTCGGTGCTCTCCCATATTGAAATTACCGCCCCAGATGGTTTGCCGGATTGGCAAACGCTTTCAGCAAAGGTGGCCAGTCAGCCCCATGTGCTTGGTGTGGCGCCTATGGTCAGCTCTCAAGGTTTACTGAGTCGGGGCGAGGTGATGCGCGGGGTTGCCGTACGCGGCGTATCGCCGACTGAAGAAGGTCGGGTCTCGGATTTACCCAAGCAATTTGTAGCAGGTGAGATTACCGATCTGCGCCCCGGAAGTTTTGGCGTGGTACTCGGAGCGCAGTTAGCCAATATGCTTGGCGTACGTTTAGGCGATCGTGTCAACTTAATTGTTCCAGAAGGTGATTTGACGCCAGCCGGAGTAATGCCCCGAATGCGCGCCCTCAATGTAGTGGGCGTGGTCGACAGCGGCCATTATGAATACGATAGTTCTTTGGCTATTTTGCATTGGCAAGACGCTGCAGCCTTACTGCGCTTACGTGATCCATCCGGTCTGCGCGTTAAGGTGGATGACATGCAACGTGCCCCGCAAATTGCCAATCAATTGGCCGCCCTTGTGCCACAGGCTTTATGGGTAACCGACTGGTCGCGCTCCAACCGCAATTGGTTTGCAGCGGTCCAGACTGAAAAGAAAATGATGTTCATTATTTTGACACTCATTATTGCGGTCGCTGCATTTAACTTGGTTTCAACCCTGGTTATGACTGTGAATGAAAAGCAGGCTGATATCGCCATTTTGAGAACCATGGGGGCAGGCCCAGGTTTAATCCAGCGGATCTTTTTAATTCAAGGCTTGGCGATTGGCTTGCTGGGCTCGCTCGGTGGTGTTGGACTGGGCTTACTCGTGGCACTTAACATCGATGTGATTGTGCCCACCATTGAAGCTATTTTCCGCGTGCAATTTTTACCACGCGACATTTACTTTATCAGTCAGCTGCCATCCGACGTTCGCTTAAATGATGTGCTAACGGTCGGATTAATGGCATTTGGCCTCTCTGTTTTAGCCACGCTGTACCCAAGTCGCCGCGCGGCAAAAGTGCAGCCTGCGGAGGCGCTGCGTTATGAGTGATTCCACCTTGGTATTGAGTGCACGTGGCTTAGCCAAGACCTATGGCAAGGGCACTAGCGCGGTCGATGTGCTCAAGGCTGTTGACTTGGATGTAGCGCAGTCGGAAAAAGTAGCGATTGTGGGCGCGTCTGGCTCGGGTAAAAGCACCTTGCTGCATTTACTGGGCGGTCTTGATACGCCGAGTGGGGGTCAAGTGACCTTAGCAGGTTCGGATTTAAGTCGCCTCAGCGTTTCGGCATTGGATCGACTTCGTAATCAGTACTTAGGCTTTATTTATCAATTTCATCACCTTTTGGATGAATTCACGGCGGCTGAGAATGTTGCTTTACCGCTGCGCATTCGGGGTTTAAGTAAAGACGAATCGCTTGTGCAAGCGAATGCCATGTTGATGGCCGTCGGACTACAAAAGCGGGTGATGCATACCCCGGGCGAGCTTTCTGGTGGCGAGCGCCAACGCGTTGCAGTGGCCCGCGCTTTAGTTGGTAACCCGGCCTGCGTTTTGGCGGATGAGCCAACAGGCAACTTGGATACCGAGACAGCCGATAGCGTATTTGATTTAATGCTGGATGTGGCTAAAGAGCAGGGGACTGCATTTGTGATCGTCACCCACGATCCGATTCGGGCGCGCCGCTGCGATCGCATCTTGCGACTAGACCATGGCAATTTAAATCCCATTCCAATTGAGGTTAACTAAGGCATGTGGCTTGATACCCACTGCCATCTCGACGCTCCTGAATTCGCATCCCATTTAGGCGAAGTCATTGAGGCTGCCGCAAAAAATCAGGTGCAAGGGATATTGCTGCCGGCAGTGAAGTCCAGCAATGCAGCAAACATCCGAAGGCTCGTAGCGCAATATGCGGCGGTGATGCCGGGCTTGGTTTATACCCTTGGCATCCACCCGCTGTATGTTGAGCAGTCTACTCAGGCCGACCTCGATTTACTGGTTACTGAAGTGAAAGGCGCACTGCAGGATCCGTGTTTTGTTGGCATTGGTGAGATTGGCCTTGATTATTTTGTGGAAGGGCTCGATCGCACCCGCCAAGCCTATTTTTTTGAGCAGCAATTGGATTTAGCAGAGGCTTATGACTTACCAGTCGTAATGCACGTTCGGCGTTCGCAAGATGCGATTTTAAAAGCCTTGCGTCAGCGCCGTATTCGCAGCGGAATCGCGCATGCATTTAATGGCAGTATGCAGCAAGCAGAGCAATTTATTCAATTGGGATTTAAGTTGGGCTTCGGCGGCGCTGCAACGTATACCCGTGCATTGCAGATTCGTCGCCTCGCGACGCAATTGCCACTCAGTAGTGTCGTTACAGAAACCGATGCGCCTGATATTCCGCCGGCGTGGTTGCGCGAGGAGGGGGTGGCGCACAATGCACCGCAATTTATTCCGCGGATTGGGGCTGAACTCGCCTCCTTGCGGCAGATGAATATCGCTGATTTTGCTGCCGCTAGTTGGAGTAATGCAGTTTCGGCATTACCGCGTTGGTCGGCAACCCTCAATCCACTTCGCAGTAAATAACATTCTTGCGCTATGCAATTACGGCGTGGATCGCCGGGGGAGCGCTTCCCTTTTTATTCTCAACACTACCAGTCAATAGTCTGTTTTTGGCTATTTCGGCATTGATAGTATGCGCATTATTACTACTGATTCCGAGCACAGCAATTCGTAAAACGGTAATCATCTTGATGTGCGCGCTTGCGGGCTTGGCTTGGAGTCTGCATTTTGCCCAGCAGCGATTGCAGTACGATTTTCCGGTAGCGCTTGAGGGGTTTGATCTGCAGATTGAGGGGCGAGTCGATGGCTTGCCGCGGGGTGATCACCAAGGTGCTACCTTTGCATTTGTGATTACAAATTACACGCGCTTACCACGTGGGGCAAGCGTTGATGTGGAGACATTACCGCGGCGGGTTTATTTAACCTGGTCATCTGCCTGGCGCGAGTCAGAGCGCATACCTGTGATTCAGCCTGGTCAGCAATGGCAGCTACGAGTGAAGTTCAAGCGACCCCATGGTGTGATGAATCCCCATGGGTTTGATTTTGAGCAGTGGCTCTTTCATCAGGGCTATGGTGCGTACGGATCTATTCGTTCAGGCGAGAAGTTGGAGCAAGTTGCCCCATGGTCTTTTGCGCAGTGGATTGAGGGCCATCGCTGGCATTTACGCGACAAAATAAAACGTCTATTGCACGACAATAGGCCCTATGTCGGTGTCTTGGTTGCCCTCGTGATGGGCGATCAAAATGCGATTGATCAGGCGGACTGGCGGGTATTTAATGCAACCGGAATCGGACACCTGATCTCGATATCGGGTCTTCATGTCACCATGCTGGCAGGATTAGGCGCACTCCTAGCATCGCGAGTATGGCGCCGTGGCAGTTTGCCTTTGGTAATGCCAGTGCCGCGCGTAACAGCAGCGGCCGGTTTTATCACTGCTTTCTTTTACGCTTGGATTGCTGGCTTTCAGATACCAGCGCAGCGGACGATGTATATGGTTGGGGTTGTGGCGATCGCCGTTTGGTCCGGCCGAATACCGCGTGCCTTTGATATCTGGTGGTGGGCCTTACTCGTCGTATTAGTGTTAGATCCAATGGCAGCCTATACCCCTGGCTTTTGGCTCTCGTTCGGGGCAGTTGCTGCCATTCTGTATGCAATGGGTGATTCCAGTGGCTTAATCGGCATACCTACTGGAAAAGAACTCGAGGTAAGCGCCTTCGAGCGAATGATCCAGGCATTAAAAGAAGCCTGCCGCTTGCAGGCAGTGGTGACCTTGGCATTGATTCCGTGCACGCTATATTGGTTCTATCAATTTTCGGTAGTGTCGCCCTTAGCAAATGCGATTGCGATTCCACTCGTAAGCTATATTGTGACCCCGCTTGCCATGATTGGCGTCGTGATGCCGGATACCGTGGCCAGACCATTACTATTGTTGGCGCATACCGCGATGGAGTGGCTCGCGCTTCTCTTAACGTTAATGGCAAATTGGGATTGGGCGGTGGCGTACTCGCATCAGCCTGATCTGATCCTTTTGGCTTTATCTCTGATTGGTGTCATCGTTGCCATTCGCCCAGGGCCAATACGCGAGAGCCTTGCATCGCGACTGGTGGGGTGCGCATTAAGTGCCTGCCTATTCATTTCACCCAAGACGGATTTAGCCTACGGTGAATTTCAGGCTACGGTGCTCGATATTGGCCAGGGCACCGCAGTGCTAATCGAGACCCAATCAAAACGATTGCTATACGACACAGGACCAATTCAGGGTAAGAAAGATGACGCAGGAGAGCGGATCATCTTGCCATTTTTGCGGGGTGAGGGCATTCGACAGATTGATCGCATGGTGATTAGCCACAGCGACAGTGACCACGTGGGCGGTGCCCAAACGCTGTTGCGTGAAATTACTTTTGACTCCATGCTAGGCTCTTTACCTGACCATAATCCATTATTGCGTTCATTGCGTCAGAAAAAAGTCCCCATACTACCTTGTAGATACGGTCAATCATGGCGCTGGGACGGAGTGGACTTTTTGGTTTGGCATCCACATGAGCAGATGAGTTTTGATGCCAGTCACTATGGCGGTAAGCCCAATGAAATGAGTTGCGTCCTCGAGGTACGCAATCGCAGTACTTCTTTTTGGCTGACCGGGGATGCTGAGCGTGATGCAGAGGCCGCATTGGTAGAGCGTTTACGCCATCAACCAATCCCGAGGCAAGGGCGTAGCATTGTCTTCATGGCGCCCCACCACGGCAGCAAAACATCATCTTCCCTAGATTTACTAAACACGATCAATCCAGATTGGGCCTTTGCACAAAATGGCTACCGCAATCGCTATAACCATCCCCATCCAACGGTGCGAGCCCGTTACCAGGATTTAGGCATTCCGTTTTTACAAACCCCGAATACGGGCGCTCAATTGTGGCGCTTCTTCAATACGCCTGGTCAAAAAAATACGCCTACCCTGTTGCGTGAGGATAGGCGTCATATTTGGCATGACCGCAGCGGTCAGCCATAAACCGCAAACTGCCTTAATGCTGTTTGAGTTCTTTATTCCAATTGCGATCCTGAAATACAGAGCGGGGCGCATCGGGATCGAGGTCCTCGATGGGAATTAGTTTTTGCCTGGAGCTCGACTTGCTCGGCTTTTTGGGTTGCTCTGCCGGTGCTTCGGCTGCGGCATTCGCATCAACGGGGTTTTCTGTTGGTGATTTCATATATTGGTGCTGAGTTATCCACTGCATACATCGCATGTGTATTTGTAAAAAATGCGCTTTGGTTTTCGATCAAACGACCTGTAAGTTAGCATTTTTACTCTAATAGTGTCAACAACTCAATGAAATCTAAGGGATTTACTCCGCATTTGGTTAAAACAAGGCAGTAAAGTCGCTTTATGAACTGCGCCTTACAGCTCCCTTTGGGTTTAAATATGCCAATATAGTGTCTCAATATGCGCAACTAAAAAAATGTACAGATGAAAAATTCCATTTATTCGCATGGGCTTGATAAAAATCCTGCAAACCACGTTGCGCAAACGCCGCTGACATTTATAGAGCGCTCTGCGCGGGTTTATCCAAACCATACGGCTGTTATTCACGGTTCGATTCGGCGTACTTGGCTGCAGACCTATGAGCGCTGCTGTCAATTCGCCTCTGCATTACATCAAATCGGGATAAAAAAATTCGATACGGTAGCGGTGATGTTGCCAAATATTCCGGCCATGGTTGAAGCACACTTTGCAGTGCCCATGACGGGGGCAGTGCTGTGCGCACTGAATACCCGCCTTGATGCAAATGCGATTGCCTTTATGTTGGAGCACAGTGAGGCAAAGGTAGTCTTAATTGATCCGGAATTTTCTGTAGTGATGCAAGAGGCATTAACTATTCTTGCAGGAAGAAAACAAGCAAAACCCTATGTGATCGATGTCAGTGATTCCCTCTATTTGGGGTCAGCAAGGCCAATCGGCTCGATCGAGTACGAACACTTTATTGCCAATGGCGATCCGCATTTTCAATACGCATTACCTGAGGATGAGTGGGATTCAATCTGCCTTAATTACACGTCCGGCACTACCGGCGATCCCAAAGGCGTGGTGTATTCCCATCGCGGCGCTTACACCAACGCGATCTCGAACATTTTGGAATGGGATATGCCACGGCATCCGGTTTATTTGTGGGTATTGCCTTTGTTTCATTGCAATGGCTGGTGTTTTCCGTGGTCGGTTGCTGCGCGAGCGGGGGTCAATGTATGCCTTCGTAAAGTTGAAGCCCACGCTATTTTTGATGCCATTCGCGAACACGGTGTAAGCCACTATTGTGGCGCCCCCATCGTTCACAATATGCTGATTAACGCCCCCGATGCGCAAAAGCAGGGCATACACCACAAGGTGAGTGCCATGGTAGCCGGAGCCGCTCCCCCTGCAGCCATGATTGAGGGGATGGAGCAGTTGGGTTTTGATCTTACCCATGTATACGGCTTAACCGAAACATATGGTCCTGCTGCAGTATGCGTGCAGCATGCGGAATGGTTAGTTATGGATATTGGTGAGCGTGCCCGATTGAATGCTAGGCAGGGTGTGCAATACCACTTGCAACAAGCCGTTGCGGTCATGAACCCTATAACCATGCTGCCTGTACCTGCAGATGGTGAAACGATGGGCGAAATCATGTTCAAAGGCAATATTGCGATGAAGGGCTACCTCAAAAATGCAAAGGCAACCCTCGAGGCATTTGCAGGTGGCTGGTTTCATTCTGGCGACTTGGCTGTCATGAATGCCGATGGTTATATTAAGATCAAGGATCGCAGTAAAGACATCATCATCTCAGGCGGTGAAAATATATCTAGTATTGAAGTTGAGGATGTGTTGTATCGCCACCCATCCGTATTAGCTGCTGCCGTAGTTGCAATGCCAGATTCAAAATGGGGTGAATCTCCATGCGCCTTTATAGAACTTAAAGAGAATGCCGTGGCTACACAACACGACATCCAAGAGCATTGTAAAAAGCACCTAGCACGATTTAAAGTCCCTCGTGCCGTTGTGTTTGGTGAAATTCCTAAAACAGCGACAGGAAAAATACAAAAATTTGAGCTACGCAAACGTGCTGGTTCAGTAACGGCGATTGACGTTTAACAATGCCTATCGATTACCGCGCACCCCTGGATGACATGCAATTTGTATTGCATCGCCTCATACCAATATCGACTATAAGCAACTTACCTGCTTATGAGGATGTCGGCACCGATCTAGTCAATACTATTTTGGACGAGGCTGCTAAATTTGCAAATCAGGTATTGAGCCCCCTGAATTGGAGCGGTGATCAAGCTGGGTGTGTTTATCAGGATGGCGCTGTGCAAACGCCCGATGGATTTAAGCAGGCATATCAGCAATACAGTGAAGCCGGTTGGATGTCGCTGGCAGCCAATACGGATTTTGGTGGTCAAGGATTACCACTGAGCTTAGCCACTCCGGTCAATGAGATGTGGCATTCAGCAAATATGGCTTTTATGCTTTGCCCAATGTTGACTGCTGGGGCGATTGAGGCAATTGAGCATCATGCAACGCCAGAGCAGCAAGCGATTTACTTGCCTCCTTTGATATCAGGACAGTGGGCCGGAACCATGAACCTTACTGAAGCTGCAGCAGGTTCTGATTTGTCGGCGGTGAGCACAAAGGCAGTGCCCGATGGCGATCACTTTCGAATTATTGGCACGAAGATCTACATTACCTATGGTGAGCATGACTTTACGGAAAATACCATTCACTTGGTTTTAGCCCGTCTGCCGGATGCGCCAGCCGGGGTGAAGGGAATTTCGTTGTTTATTGTTCCGAAATGGTTGGTGAACCAGGATGGTAGCTTGGGTAGTCGCAATGATGTCCGCTGCCTATCGATTGAACATAAATTGGGAATTCATGCCAGTCCAACCGCGGTAATGGCATTTGGTGAAAAGACGGGAGCGATTGGGTATTTGGTGGGCGAGGCAAATCGCGGCTTAGAGTATATGTTTACGATGATGAATAACGCTCGACTAGCAGTGGGTCTTGAGGGTGTTGCTATCGCAGAGCGCGCCTATCAACACGCAGCCTATTATGCAAAAGAGCGGGTACAGGGCAAAATCGCAGGTCGATCTGAAAAATTACCGATCGTGCATCATGCGGATGTGCAGCGCATGCTCATGCGCATGAAGACCCAAACGGAGGCTATGCGTGCATTGGCCTATCTCGCTGCTGCACAATCCGATTTTGCACAAAAGCACCCTGAGAAAGCGATACGTGAAGCAAGTCAATTGCGTGTGGATTTATTAACGCCGATAGTGAAGGCCTGGTGCACAGAGCAAGCGATTGAAATTGCCTCCTTGGGTATTCAGGTTCATGGTGGCATGGGTTACATTGAGGAAACAGGAGTGGCTCAATACCTGCGAGATGCGCGGATAACTTCGATCTACGAGGGCGCCACCGGTATTCAAGCCATTGACTTATTGGGCCGCAAGATTATTCGTGATGAGGGCGCTGAGGCACGCCGCCTTCTTGCGGAAATACAGGCCTGCGCTACGGATTTGAGTTCATCCTCCAGCATCCCACTTCAGCAAATCGCTGCCGATTTACAAAAAGCAGTGCAATCCGTTAGCAAAGCGCTTGATTGGGTGCTACATGAACACGCTAGTAATCCGCAAGCGACCTTCACTGGGGCATATCCGCTCTTGCAGTGTTTTGGGTTTATTTGTGGTGGCTGGCTGATGGCTAAAGCAGCATTAGTGTCGGGTAGAATCTTACAAGGCGATACACGTAATGCATTTGCCCTGCAAAAAATAGCCAGCGCTACCTTCTATTCTCAGGCGATCTTGCCTCAGGTGCATGGCCTTGCTGAGACGGTTTGCGCTGGAGCATCTTTGGCGCAAGCCATGCAGGATAGTCTGACGGATCTACTGCGTTAAGGATTCGCAATGCAGGCCAAGCCAATTTCCGCCAATAGTCCAGATTTTTTACCATTTTCAGCAGCGTCTGCGGCGCTAGCATTGCCGTCAACCGCCCGTTGGGCTACCCCATGCAAGATGGCTGCGATCCGAAAAAAATTGTAGGCCATATAAAAATTCCAATTCGATTTGACTGTTCGGCCGGAATTGGATTCATACATGCTGATGTACTCTGCTTCAGACGGAATGCCTAAGCGCACTAAATCCAAGCCATGTATCCCGCGCCAGAGCGAAGGCGGGATACGCCAAGCCATGCACTGGTATGAAAAATCCGCGATCGGGTGACCTAAGGTAGAAAGTTCCCAGTCCAAGACCCCAATCACTTTATTTTCATGGTGATCAAAGATCATGTTGTCTAAACGAAAATCACCGTGTACCAGTGTTGTTTCATCATCAATTGGAATATGGGGGGGTAACCATTCTATTAATGTGCTGAGGGCTGGCGGAATCGGAAGGGTAGACTCCTGCACTTGCCGTGACCAGCGACCTACTTGCCGTGCAAAATAATTTCCAGGCTTGCCAAAACTCTCTAAGCCCAGGGCTTTATAGTCAACCCCATGAATGGCGGCAATGATGCGATTCATTTCTGCATAAATGGCTGATCGATCTTCCTTCTGAAGCTCTGGAAGGGATTGATCAGTGAAGGTGCGTCCATCCACATAAGACATCAGGAAAAACGGGGTGCCAATGATGGATTCATCCTCACAATAAGCTAGCATCTGCGGAACTGGAACAGCGGTTTGAGCAAGTGCTGCCATTACCCGATACTCTCGATCAATGGCGTGTGCAGAAGGCATCAGCTTGCCAGCTGGTTTTTTTCGCAGAACGTACTGCTCTGTGCCGGCGCTCACCTTAAATGTGGGGTTTGATTGCCCCCCGACTAGCACCTCCACCTGAAGCGAGTCTGCACCCAGTCCAATCTGCTTGAGGTAACGCGTTAAGGCAATGGTATCGATGGGTTGACGCATGCTGGCGCTAGAGTGAGCTGACGAGATGGCCGCCGTCTATTGCAATAGTGCTCCCGGACATTGCTTTGCCAGCATCTGAGGCCAGTAATAAGATTGGACCATCTAAATCCGTGAGTTCGCTAAAGCGACGACTCGGTATGCGCATTCGGAGCTTTTCGCCAAGCTCGCCATTCAAGAAGTCACGATTCAAATCAGTGATGACATACCCGGGCAGTATTGCGTTTACTCGAATATGGTGCCGCGCTAATTCAAGTGCCATGGTTTTGGTTGTTTGTATTACACCCGCTTTTGAAATCGCGTAGGGTGCAACGCCATTAATTTGCCGTTCACCTAAAATGGAGGCGATATTGATAATGGAGCCACCTTGCTTTGCTGCCACCATACGCCGTGCTGCTTCAGTGGCTACCAACCAAGAACCCTTTAAATTGGTATTCATCACGAGATCCCAATCGGATTCGCTTTGCTCTAACAAAGGTTTACTAATGGATGTTCCTGCATTGTTTATCAGTATGCTTGGGTTGCCTACAGTGGCCACAGCATCGAAAAATGCCTTGACGCTATTGGCATTGGTTACATCGAGGGGAAATGCGTGGGCCTTGCCACCGCCTTGTGTTATCTCAGCTACCGTATGTTGTAGCTGATCGATCCGCCTTGCACCAAGCACAATACTTGCGCCCATCCCAGCCAACATCATGCTGCAATGCCGCCCAATGCCGCTGGATGCCCCAGTGACTACTGCCAACGAACCATTCAAGCGAAAGCGGTCAATCGGCAATGTGCTCACTGCTTCTGATCCAATATTTTTCTGGCCATACTCCAGCGATGGACTTCGCTTGGACCATCATAAATTCGAAAGCCGCGCATGTCCGTAAAGATTCGCATCACTGCAGTCTCTCCGGTCACGCCTTGCCCACCTAAGATTTGCACGCACCGGTCAACGACGCGCCACTCTGCTTCAGAGCAGATGACCTTCGCGCGGCTTGATTCGTAATTGCATTTATTGCCTTGATCCAATAACCAAGCGGTATGCAAAATGTGCAGTCGCGCTGTTTGCAGATCCATATCGTTGTCGGCCAGCATAAATCCAATGCCTTCATGATCCCCCAGCCGTTTTCCAAATGCCTGACGTTTTTGTGCGTACGCTAAGGCGATATCGTGGGCTCGACGCGCTTGCCCGAGCCAGCGCATGCAGTGGGTGAGTCGTGCCGGCGCAAGCCGAATTTGGGCATAGCGAAAGCCTTGCCCGAGCTCACCTAGAATCTGATCGGCCGGAATGCGCAGTTGGTCAAAGCGCAATACACCATGGCCGCCCGTGAAGCACTGGTCCATTGCATCCATATTTCGTTCAATGCTGATTCCCGGACTATTCATGTCCGCCAAGAACATGGTGGCTTGATCATCCTCAGTGCGTGCCATGATGATGACGTAGTCAGCGCCATCGGCTCCAGTAATAAACCATTTGCGCCCATTTAGAACGTAGTCATTGCCATCCCGCACTGCTGAGGTTAAGAGCATCGACGGATCTGAGCCTGCTCCGGGCGAGGGTTCGGTCATAGCAAAGCACGAGCGTAGTTTTCCTTCTATCTGTGGAATTAGCCAGCGCTTCTGCTGGTCCGCATTGGCTACGTGTTCCATTAAATGAATATTGCCTTCATCTGGAGCATGAATATTCATTGCAATGGGCCCAAGGCGCGAATATCCGGCCTCCTCAAACACAACGGCTTTTTCAACGTGACTTAGACCAAGTCCACCATGCTTTTTGGAGGCATGGGGGGTCAATAAACCCGCTTTTTTAGCTAAGCCAATCAGCTCTTGTCGAAACTCTGGGGTTGGGCCATGCTGGGTTTCACGCGGGTCGCCTTCCATCGGGATGATCGTTTGATGGATGAATAGGCGCGTTTGTTCTTGAAGGGCAATTAACTCAGGGGTGAGGGAAAAGTTCATATCCCATTGTAATAGCAGGAATTTACAGAAATTTGATAAATCGTAAATCCACGATCGATACATGGATTAGGGTTTTCGCTATGCAAATAAACGGAATAGATCCGCTATTCTCAATACCTTAAATAAATTCGGGTTTTTTCACTGTGCTTGCAGACGATTGCATTTTAAAGACGGAAAGTCTGACGAAATCTTTTGGTGGATTTACGGCAGTGAGTAACGTTAACCTTCGGGTTCAGCGTGGAACCATCCATGCCTTAATTGGGCCTAATGGGGCTGGCAAAACAACCTGTTTTAATTTATTGACGAAATTTTTGGAGCCGACTGCAGGTCATATTAAGTTTAATGGGCTCGATATAACAAAGGAAAAGCCAGCGCAGATTGCCAAGCGCGGCATCATTCGTTCGTTTCAAATATCAGCAGTTTTTCCCCATATGACTGCACTTGAAAACGTGCGCATTGGTCTGCAGCAAGAGCTGGGCACATCCTTCTATTTTTGGAAAAGTGAAAAATCACTTGATGTTCTTAATGCAAGGGCGATGGAGGCACTCAAGCAGGTAGGCTTAGAGGCATTTGCCGATGAAATGGCGGTCAATCTGCCGTATGGGCGCAAGCGGGCCCTCGAAATTGCGGCAACGGTTGCGATGAACCCAGAACTAATGCTGTTGGATGAGCCAACCCAGGGTATGGGCCACGAGGATGTCAGCTTGGTAACTGATTTGATTAAGCGGGTATCGGCCGGTAGAACGGTCTTAATGGTCGAACACAATATGAAAGTAGTCGCCAATATTGCAACTACGATCTCGGTTTTACAGCGGGGCGAAATTATTGCTGAAGGTTCTTATGAGGTGGTCTCTCAAAATCCACTCGTGATGGAAGCCTATATGGGTACTACAGATACCGAATTACAGGGCCATTGATTCAAGATGACTATCCCAGCACTCGAAATTCAGGATCTCAATGCATGGTACGGCGAATCGCATGTTCTTCACGGAATCAATGTGACCGTTGAAAAAGGTGAGGTGGTTTGTTTCTTGGGTCGAAATGGGGCCGGACGAACCACCACCTTGCGATCCATCTTGGGCTTAGTGAGCAGCCGAACGGGCTCCATTAAAGTCAATGGCCAAGAGGTAATCGGGATGCCGACTTACCAGGTCGCTAAATTAGGTATTGGATACTGCCCTGAAGAGCGCGGCATATTTACAAGCCTCACCTGCGAGCAAAATTTTTTATTGCCACCTAAAGTCGGGGATGGCATGGCCATGTCGGTGGATGAGATTTATCACATGTTTCCTAATTTATATGAGCGCCGCGCCAGTCCAGGCGGCAAACTCTCGGGCGGCGAGCAGCAAATGTTGGCCATTGCGCGGATTTTACGAACAGGTGCAAACTTGCTGTTATTAGACGAAATCACCGAGGGCTTAGCGCCCGTGATTGTGCAAAAGCTAGCCGAAGTGGTACGAGCCTTGAAAGAGCGTGGCTTCACCATTGTCCTCGTAGAGCAGAATTTTCGATTTGCTTCCAAGCTCGCTGACAAAAACTATGTCATTGAGCATGGTCAAGTTGTAAAAATTGTTGAGAGAAATCAACTGGACGCAAGTCAGGAAGAGCTCAAGACATTATTGGGTGTTTAGTAAAAAAGTTCAAAAGGAGAAGTTCAAATGAAAAAAACTGCAATTGCAACATTGGCCGCATCCTGTTTTTTGGCAGCAGCGATGCCTGTTCATGCCCAAACTGTCTCGGACAATGAGATTCGAATTGGCGTCTTAACTGACTTATCTGGTATTTACTCAGCGATTGAAGGTCCTGGCGCGGTATTGGCTGCACAAATGGCGGCGAGGGATTTCGGCGGACAGGTACTCGGCAAGAAGATTGTGATTACGTCAGCAGACACCCAGTCAAAAGCGGATTTAGCCAGCTCGAAAGCCCGTGAAATGTTTGAGCGGGATAAGGTCGATATGATTGTGGGTAACGTTTCTACTGCATCCGCCCTAGCGGCAATGGAAGTGGCAGAGCAATTTAAGAAAGTATCGATCGTCACTGGCGCAGCTTCCCTACAAATTACCAACGAAAAATGCACCCCATATAACGTGCATTACGTGTATGACACCTATGCTTTATCACGCGGTACCGGTAAGGCAGTGGTTGACTCAGGCAAAAAAACCTGGTTCTTTGTCACTGCTGACTACGCCTTTGGTCATACCTTAGAGCGTGATACTACTGAGGTTGTTGTGGCCAATGGCGGTAAGGTTCTAGGTAGCGTAAAGCACCCCATTAATACCCAAGACTTCTCGTCTTTTATGGCGCAAGCACAAGCTTCCAAGGCAGAAATCATTGGCTTGGCTAATGCCGGCGGCGATACGATTGGATCGGTTAAGCAGGCAGCAGAGCTGGGTATCATGAACTCGAAACAAACCGTTGTTCCCCTCCTGATGTTTACGAGTGATATTCAAGCCTTAGGCCTTAAGCAAACCTCGGGCATGACATTTACCGAAGGATGGTACTGGGATCACAGCGATGCCAACCGGAAATTTGCTGAGCGCTTCATGAAAGAGTTCAAAGGCAAGGCTCCAACATCTCCTCAGGCGGGTGTTTATTCTGCAACTTTGCAGTACCTAAAGGCGATTGATGCAGCTAAAACCGATAACTCCGATGCGGTGATGAAGCAAATGAAAGCAGTTGAAATTAACGATGGTCTCTTTAGGGGCAAAATTCGTGCGGATGGAAAGTTTGAGCATGACATGTTCTTGTTAGAAGTCAAAAAGCCCAATGAATCCAAAAATCCAAACGATGTCGCTAAAGTGATTAAAGTCATTGCTGCGAAGGATGCAACCTTGCCATTGGCTCAATCCAAGTGCAAATTGGTTACTAAATAAGCAAAAGCGAACTAGTCATGTTTGAGTTACTCGGAATTACACCGCAAGCCCTGGTTTCGCAGCTCTTGATTGGACTGATTAATGGTTCTTTCTATGCGCTGCTCAGTTTGGGTTTAGCCGTAATTTTTGGTTTGTTGAATGTGATTAACTTCACCCATGGTGCTCAATACATGTTGGGCGCCATGGTTGCCTGGATTGGACTAACTCAGGTAGGCCATTGGATTGGAATGCCTGAGTTCCAGCTTAACTATTTCGTTGCCTTATTTTTAGCGCCTTTAATCGTAGGGCTTTTTAGCATCGTGATTGAAAAAACGATGCTAAAGCGTCTTTATCACCTCGATCATCTGTATGGACTGTTGCTGACCTTTGGTCTTGCGTTGGTGATTGAGGGGATGTTCCGCCATTGGTTTGGTGCCCTTGGTAATAGTTATCCGGTTCCGGAGCTATTACAGGGCGGTTTTCGGGTAGGAGAACTGTTTTTGCCCTACTACCGTCTG
>CAMDKY010000006.1 GCA_945901245.1 Polynucleobacter meluiroseus
CTAGCGACATCTGTGGCTGAATGACCTTTTTCAAGAATTTGTTTAACCGCCTCTAATTTGAACTCAGTTGTGTATTTGGTTCGCTTCATAACTACTCCCTTGATTCATTGTTGACAATATTAACTGTCTACTGAATCGGGGGAATGCCAATTCCAATAAGTATTAACCAAAAAGTTATTCATCAGTCGTTTATAGAGTGCGTTACACACCGTTACAGCGTTACAAATTATGGTCGCCCAAATGCGTGGGCTAGACATTAAGGAATAACTTATGGCAAAGCAATCAAAAAATATAGTGCTGACATCAGAGGAAACAATGGAATTATCAGCGCTGTGGAATGTAGTGGAAAATAAAGTAGACGCCCAAAGCAATCGCTTTGTAAAGCTCAGGTTAGCAATGCCTGGGGGAAGGGCAGTTTTTACTAAAACACAGCTGTTAATGACGGCATCCAACCTAGCGATTAACAATGTGACGCCACCCGCATGGATGTTTGGTGCGTTGAATCTAGCGGGGGAATAATGAGACCAATCAATTGCCCCCGTTATCAACGTTGTAGTGCTGCAATCTGCCCACTTTGGAAGCCAGTACTAGAGCAAAAAATGCTCAAATCAGAGCGAGTCTGTGGTGTACTTTTGGAATACCAAAAGCCGCAATCCCAGACAATTTTGATAACCCACTATGGTAGCGAGCTACTCAAGATCATGGCCCAGGCTACCAAAGACATCCAATCCCATGGCGGGTACCTGCTTAGATCCGCACTTGACCGGGCTGCAAACACCAACAGCCGTCTTGCTGTAACAGCCCAGCTGAAAACCTGACAGGCTAGATGCGGGCGTGTAAGGGTTAACTTGGTCTTGGACTGGATGTTTTGCCCCTTTGCACCAACTGTTCACAACTAGGCACACGCTAGAACCAGGCATGTTCTAAAAAATAAACAACCGTATCGACAACTCACATACCCATTGAACTTCAATCCCTTAAAAAATAAGGAATCAATATGCAAATACGTACTAAAAAACGCAACAAACTAACCCAAAATGCTGAATTAGCTGAACTAGCCTTTCAACTACACCAGGGCGCCGCGCGATTACGGCGCACTTTAATGGAAATTAACATTCCTGCCGCCTACCGTGAAAAGCTGGGTCGTAGGATCTTTGACTGGGTCAATCAGGCCCAACTGCTTGGCACTGAGCTTTCCCCGCCGAATGAAGATGCGTTTCTATCGATTGAAACCACTGAAATGGAGTGTGAAAAGCTAGGAGTGTTCTGATTTTGACTCAAAAAAAACTACGGCATTTCTACATCGGCCAGACTTCTATGGCTTGTAATTTCCAAAAAAATTGCCGAACTCAGCTTTTCTCAGAGACTCATAAGTACCCATCCCTGGCACTTTGAAATGACGTGGTCCATAAATAAAAACAGGGCCCTACTGGATCGCCAAAGAAAAAAACACCGCCTTTAAGGGGCGGTGTTTAACTTGATACATATTAATTACTAGGTTTACTGCAACCCACGGTGCTCTGTGGGTTTCTCTTATTAAGGAGATTAGGCTACGCCAAGAATGATACCTGTAATAGCAGCACCTGCAGCTAGTGGAGTGCCAGTCAACTGAACAGCAAAGTCAGATGCAGCGATTACGTTTGTTGCACCAGTTGTTTCAACATAAACATACTCATTGCCACCATAGATAAATACAACAGTACCACGATCAGTTGTATTTGCAGTAGCAGCAGCATTAAATGCGTTTACTAACGATGACTGACTAGAATAATCTTGAACAGTTGCGACGCCACTTACAGCAATTTGGTTGCCAAGAATAATGCTATCAACATTATTAAGGTTGGTTGAGAAATCAGAAATAGTTGCCCAGGTTACAGTAGATGCATTTCCAACAACAGATTGTGGCTTGAGGAAGAAATATGTATCGGCTCCTGTACCGCCAGTTATTTGATCTGCACCGCCACCACCAACAATAATGTCATTACCTGAGCCGCCAACAATGATATCTGCCGCTGCTGTACCTGCTGTACCTGCTGTAGGCGTAGCAATTACACCAGTTGCAGCACCCGCGTTAACTACAGTAATTGCAGCTAAGTCGCCATCTGTCAAGCTGGTTACAGTTACAACCCCCAAAGCTGAAGTAGCAGTGACCAATCCTTTTAGCGAAGCATTTGCATTAATTGCTGTTGTCAAAGCTGTAGCATCTGCTGTAGCATCTGCGCCGCCAGTAAAGCCGACGGTAACTCCATTAATCATTACTGAGCCAGCTGCAGCAGCAACGTGTGTCAAGGTAATTGTTTGAACTTCTTTTGTGCCTTGGTTGTCTGCATAAATAATATCAGCGCCACCATTGCCATTAATTGTGTCAATACCTGTACCGCCAGTGATCGTATCCGCACCAGTACCGCCATTAATGCTGTTAGCAACCGATGAAGAACCTCTTAATACGTTAGTACCTGCAGTTGCTGTCATTGTTACACCTGCAACAGCTGCCGCAAAGTTCAATGTATCACCACCAATAGTAGAACCAGTTACTGTTGATGCAGCGACTAATGCATCTGATGTAAAGGTTACGCCGCCGCGAGTAATCAAGCCACTCGCATTAAACGTTGTCAAAGCAGTACCTGCTGTATGAGTCAGTGCAACGCCGTTATTACCAGACAGGTTAATTGTCTGAACAGCAGCATTGGTCAATGTCAATGTAGCTAAGTTAGCAGTTGTTGCTGTCGTGTCATTAACAACAATGTTGATTGTCTCAACGCCTGGGGTTGTTAATGTTCCAAAGCCACGAACGCCGCCAGACAAGTTGCCATTCATGCTGAATGTCAATGTGTCGCTTCCTCCATTGATTGCATTGGTTGTAACAGCCGTTTGGTTGGTTGCGTTATATGTCATGGCAATTGTTGTGCCAGATGCAACGCCACTCAATACTTGAGTAGTTCCAGCCATCTCTAAATTCACTCTATTAAAAGTACCAAAGCTTGATAGAGAAATTGTGGAGTTACCGGCAACGCCAGCATTTAAAGTTTCAAAGCCAGTTACAGCTGCTTTAAATGCTGCAGCAGTTGCTGCTGTACCAGTAATCGTTGCTGCATCAGCGTTGGCTAAAACGAGAACGTCAGCTGTGCCTGTGCCGCCATTAATAGAGCCGCCAGTACCTAAAGCTGTTACTGAAACAGTTGCTTGGTTAGTACCACCACCTAAGTTTATTGCTTTTGTTGTTGCACCAACAGAAATAAAATCGTTACCAGCGCCACCAGTGAAGGCTGCGGCAGCATTTAAAGTGAAATTATTATTTGTTGTGCCAACTAATCCATTTGTTGCTGTAGCCAAAACGGCTGTTGAGCCTGTTGTGTTAATGCTAGTAATGGTTGCAAAAGCAGCATTTGAAAGGTCAACTGTTACACCACCAGCACCAGAAACAACCACACTTGTCAATGCTACAGAAGCAGTGTCAACAGTTAAGGCATTTGACTTTGTACCGCCAATGTTTAAGGTTGTAGCAACTGCACCAGAAACTGATGTTGTTGCAACAGCTGTTGTGTTAACGGTAATTGTTGTGGCTTTAGCGACTGTTACCAAGCCAACAGTTTGAGCGCCAGTAACATTCAGCGTAGCGGATGTTGCTGTTGCATCTGTAATGGCTGCAACACCAGCAGTACCAGTTGCATTAATTGTCAGGGCACGTGTGCCAGCTGACGCATTGATTGTTGTTGCTGTTGCGTCTGCGCCAACTGTATCGCTAATATTAAGTGTAGTTATGGCATTGCCTTCAATGGTAATAACTTCTGCTCCGCCAACGCCGTTACCTGCAGATCCACCAACTGTTACTGTGTTGAGTGTGCTGCCCCTTGCTGTGCCAGTGCCAGTATCAGTGACTGTAATTCCAAGAAACTTTGTAGCACCGGTACTAACAACAGAAATTGTTTTTGCGCTATTTAAGGTAACGCTTGCTGCAGCAGCAGTTTGTGCTAGTCCAGACTCAAGGACTGTAAAGTTTTGAACACCAGTACCAAATGTGGTGTCTGTCACTGTGACGCCAATACTTGTTGCGGCAGCAGCGGCAGCACGGTTAAGTGCAACTGTACCCAAACCGGTTAACGTAGCGCTACCAGGCAATGATGCGGCGCCGAATGCGGCTGCTGTTGTGTCAGTAATGTTCAGTCTTGCATTTCCGTTACCGGTAATTGTGTCAAAAGGCGTCAAAGTAGCGCCAGTTCCCAAAATACCGTTAACAACACCGCCTGTACCTGGGGTGAATGTGTCTACGCCGGTCGTGAGTGACATAACTTAGCATTTTCTAAGTTACTGAATTCACGGTGAAATTGTCATGAATTATTAAACTTTTGCTCATTGCCCATGAGCTGCCCATATTCTGGCGGCGATCTAATGCTGGTAGTAGGTTATTTTGTGCAAACAATCCCCGGTCATTAACCCTGGTGCGCAGACTTCAATATTGAAATTGCCCACAAGTTGCCCATGAGGCATAGCTTGTCTATATTAAGCCGCAGCCCGTTGTTTAGTAACCTTGAGGGGTTTGAAATGAATTTCAATTGCAGAGTTTGTTGCCACAGCAAATTTTTGCAAAGTGCGCATGGAGGGTAATGTTTTTCCACTCTCTAGCCTGGCTACTGCGGACTGGGAGGTATCCATCAGTTCAGCAATATCCTCTTGTGAAAGTCCACTTTGAATACGGGCTTCAATTAGCTTACGAGCCAACTCAAATTCAGCCTGCGATTCTTCATAGGCTGCTTTAAAGCCCTTTTCCTTCATCCAGCGATTTTTTAAAGTTGCAATCTTTGTCATAGTAGCCCCGCCTCTTTTGCTCTTTGTAACGCAGTTTGTATGGCTGATGCTGGTGTTTTCTCTGTCTTCTTTATAAAAACATGCACAACCACAACCCGCTTTCCAGTCGATACTATATAAATACCTCTACCTATTCCGTCTCGACCGCTAACTCGGATTTCCCACAGTTTTTTCCCCAGACTGCGAACGTGTGGCAACCCAATCTTAGGCAAGCCAAACTCTTCGATTAGGTCTGTAACTCTAATAAAGCGACCTCGCATATCCTGAGGTAGAGCCTCCAGCTCAAAATCGACATCTTTATTTAGAGTCTCTACTATCCAAACTGTCATATGAAATTATATCAAAAAAGAGATAAATAAAACTTACTTTTATCTATTGAACAGCGATTTATCAGCGGTAATCGTAAAGCCGCCATCGTAGTTGTATTGGTCAATAAGAAGACCGCCGCTTTCAAGCGCCCTAATGATGCCAATAACAGTGTCATGCCTTGGGTTGATTTTGCCCGTTTCTATACGAGCAATACTTGCGGTGGCTAACTGGGTTTTTTCAGCTAAATCTGCCTGAGACCAGCCTAATATTGCCCTACCGGCACGGCAAAGTGCGGCAAATGACGCCATCTCAACACTCATAGGTCTGCCTTAAGTAAAAAAATTGATAACAAGACTGTAAATATCATTTATAATAGCGTCAGTAGTGTTTAAAATGATTATTAAATATTAAAAAATATACTTTTAGCCTGATTCAATGACATTATACCATGCCTAAGCTCCTGTTTTCAAAGACAATTATTGATGCAGCTAAATGCCCTTTAGGAATGGCGAAGTTCAACCTACAAGATAGTGGCTGTAAAGGATTAATACTGGAGGTTCGCCCCACTGATTTAAAAGTCTTTGGCTTGAAATACGTTGATGCCCGAGGTAAGCAGCGCCAAATAAAGTTAGCTGATGCAAGGGATGTGACATTAGCTCAAGCGCGCCAACTGGCAGATCAATTCCGTAGCCAAATAGCTATGGGAGAAGATCCATTAGCCAAGCGCGCCGACCTCAAGAAAGTCCCCAAGTTATTAACGTTTTCATTTGAATCGTATATACCGTTTGTGCAAGGTTACAAGCGCTCATGGAAGTGCGATCTAGGATTATTGAATAACCACGTTCTACCCATTTTTGGCAGTAAGTATTTGGATGAGATATCCAAGCAGGACATTATTAAGTTCATAGCAGTGCATCGAACAACGCATGCTCCTGGCAGCGTCAACCGCATCATCATTTTGCTCCGTTACATGTTCAATCTAGCAATTAGATGGGAGATTGCTGGGCTGACAAAAAATCCAACTTCAGGCATTCCCTTGCTGGAAGAGCTAAATAAGAAAGAACGTTTCCTTTCTAAAGAAGAAACAGAGCGTCTCTATGGAGTACTAAAGGGTAGTGATAATGCCCTCCTGCAATACATCATCCCCATGCTCATATTGACTGGCGCAAGAAAGATGGAGGTGTTAACCGCTCGCTGGGAAGACCTTGATATTCAAAAGCGTCAGTGGCGTATTCCGATTACTAAAGCAGGTCGGCCGCGGTATGTGCCACTCTCCAGCGGTGTAATCCATCTACTTTCTAATGTGCCGCACAAAGTTGGCAATCCATGGGTCTTTCCTAATCCCAAAACGGGTAAGCCTTATGTCTCCATCTTTAATTCATGGAATGCTGCTCGGATCGCAGCAGGACTGGCAGATGTCCGCTGTCACGATTTACGTCATTCTTTCGCGTCCTTTTTGGTTAATGCAGGTCGCTCCTTATATGAGGTCCAGCGCATCCTCGGACACACCCAAATCAAGACCACCCAGCGCTATGCGCACCTCTCTCAAGACACCTTACTCGATGCTGTGAATGCGGCCTCGGATATGGCAGGTTCGATGGTCTATGCTGTTGCGCCAGTAAAACCGGATCAGCTCGGGTACCGCAATGTATAAGCAGCAAATTTGCCTTACTAACCTACGGAAACTAAAAAATGCCTACTCAAAAATCCACCACCCTAAATCAACCCGAACTCTGTTCTAAATTTGAATCATGCAGCGCTACCCTATGCCCAATGGACTTGCACCGGACTAAGCGTCACATACACCGAGATGATCCCTGCTGTTTCTTCTTGCTTGAAGTGGCTAAGCCTGGCGGCAAAGAATTAATTTCGATGGGTTATAGCGAGGAAATGTATCAAATTGCTAGTACGGTATTCCTAGAGGTTGTGGATATGGCATACCCCATCAAAAGAAGCCTTCTAAGGGCGGCAAATACGCCTAGTCGTATACATTCAGTTGGAAAAGAAGCGGCGCAAGTGGAGGTAGGTATATGAGCTATGAAACTAAAAAGCTGCCGCTCGGTGACATTACTTTGGATTCTGATACGCAGCCGCGTGTAGGGCCAAACAAGCATGTTCTTGAATATTTTCAGGATTTAATCTTGTTGAATGGTGTGCGCTTTCCGCCGGTAGTCCTTTTCTATGATGGCAGTAAATACTACCTTGCTGATGGCTGGCATCGGTACGAAGCACATCGAATGGCATTTGAGGAAGAAATTACCTGTGACATACATCAAGGTACAAAAAGAGATGCCATTTTGTACTCCGTTGGTGCAAATGGCAAGCATGGTCTGAATATGACAAATGCTGATAAGCACCGAGCAGTCACAAAGTTATTAAAAGATCCAGAGTGGTCTAAATGGAGTGATAAAAAGATTGCTAGCACATGCCATGTAACCGCGACATTTGTTGCCAAGCTCAAAAAGTCACTATCAACGGTGGATAGTGAGAAGCCGCAGGAACGTACCTATACCAATAAACATGGCAGTGTCAGCACCATGAAAATAGACCGAATTGGAAAACGGAGTTCAACGTCATTGCCAGCTCAAATTCAAACAAGCGATACCGCAGCACAATTGAGTAACCGTGATATCAACACGACTGAAGGCGTTTACCAGCGGATAAAAGAGTTGGAGCTTGAGCTTGAATTAAAGGATCAGATAATTAGTGGCCTAGAAGCGCAAGTTACAAAATTAAAGGAGCAAATGGGGGTAGGGGATGAAGAATCGCTACCTTTCTGACCCTACCCACTCCCACCCACCAATTATGGCCAAGTGAGGACAGTGACCCTATGCATACTATTTTGCAGTTCCGAGGATCTATCTTTGGCATTACGGTAAAAAATTACATCATTAATCAACAACTTAAATTTCTATCTTTAAACGTTTAAAGATAGATTTGATAGGGAAATATAGGGGAAAGGCCCCCTAATGTTTCTAAACAAAAAGGTAGGGGGTTATATTTTTTATGAAAACAGCAGCATCAAAAACCGCAACACATGCTACTCGGTCATCCATTCGGCTCTACTTAGATGAATACACCGACACCCATTACCGCCTGATCATCTTGCAGCAACGACGGATCATCACAAAACTTGAACGGAGAATTCAATGCTTACAGCGCAAACTATCCTTATAACCGCTGGTGGAAGAATCACCTGCCGACGCTGCAATGCCATGAGTAAAAGGACTCGTATCCAATGCGGCGCTCCTGCAATGCAAGGAAGGCAAAAGTGTAGGAACCATGGCGGCTATTCCACAGGCCCAATTACGCTTGAAGGAGTGGCGCGCTGCGCAAAGGCTAAGACTATTCATGGTCATGAGACTAAAGAAAAGCGCGAAGCCCACCGTCTTGGAATGATCAGGATTCGGTATTACGCTGCGCTTTTAGGCGTGAGCTTTCGATCATCGCGCATATGCCGTGGAAGCTCAAATAAAGCCACTTGAATTAACTTTCGTAGCACCTCATGAACCAAGCAATCAATTTGATGTAATAGGAGAAATAAAATGAGCGTAGGAACGCAAGAAACACCCTCAAAAATTAGTGGGAAGTTTGAAGAGCTAATTCGGCCACTTATTGCTGAAGGCGAATACCAAGCTACAGTTAAAAAATGGCAGATATTGGAGATTATGTTTGGCCAACCTAAGCTGGTGATTAATTGCGACGTATTCGTTGATGATGTCATTTATGATCTTGCCTATTTTTGTAACATCAAACTTACTCCCGAGAGAGCTATCCAGCCCCCTGGACGCAGAAGTAATCTCTATAAGTTAATTCATAAGTTACTTTCCACTGAAAGTACATCCCGCGATCTTGATGATCTCATTGGCTTGCACTGTACCGCGGTTGTAGAAACAAGCATGCTCGATGATAAGAAAGGGCTTAAACCTGTTAGTGAGCAGTATTCTGTTATACGAAAACTATTACCCGATATTGATGCTAAGCCAGACCCTTGGGATGTTCAATAGTACCTAGTACCCAACACCCAGTTTGCCCGCTGCATTACTTGTAAGCTATAACCTGTAACTAATAACCTTGTACCAATGACCTATGAGCTAGTACCTGTGACCAAGTACCTAAGACCTATTACCCATGGCTAAAACCTAGTAGCTAGCATCCGCTACCTAACACCCACTTTGAGAGAACAAAGAAAAACACCGCCTTTATGGGGCGGTGTTTAGCTTGATACTTATTAATTACTAGGTACTGCAACCTACGTTGATCTGTAAGTTTTTCTTTTAAGGGAAGGCAGAATCAACGCTTCTCCTTGCCACCTTCTTTTGGTAGTGCGGCATTTAAAGCATTTGCGTAGCCAATCCGAGCCGTTTGATATACCGCTACTTCGGCATTGAGCTGAGCGAGCTTTTGATCTACAAACTGAAGACTTGCAAACTGTCCTTTTGCATCCTCAGAGAGGCTATCCAATGCGTATTCAACTTCATCGATGGTTACTGTGGTCATTCTGTTTCCTTTGATTTAAATTCGATTTCTACAAAACAAAACCCCAACTTTATGGGTCGGGGTTTTATCTATGCCTCTTAATTAACTTCTAGGTACTGCAACCCACGGTGATCTGTGGGTTTCTCTTATTAAGGAGATTAGGCAATGATATCGGCTGCAACAACGCCGCCAGCACCAAGGCCTACCAATCGAATTACTGCCGTTGCAACTGCGCCAGCAGCAGTATCTACAAACAGCAATCCACCATCTGCAGCTGTGTGTGCGTAGTAATAAACTTGAGTACCCGCTGCAAATACAAGGTTAGCGGCAGTTTCAGCATCTGCAAAGCTCGCAGCTGCAGCTCCCGCAGCTGCAAAATTACCAGCTGCACCTGCTGTTCCAGTCTTGATCTTATCTACAGTTGTTGCAAAACCAGTAATATTATCAGCGGTGGCAAGTGTAATTCCAGTTTGAGCAGCTAAGGTTGCAATGGATCCATAGGCATAGGTATCTGTGCCTGTACCGCCTGACATAGTATCTGCGCCGGCAGCACCAGTAATGGTATTGGTACCGTTACCTGCAGCAATAACGTCCGCAGCTGCTCCAGTAACAATGACATCATTACCGGCACCAAGAGTAATGGTTTTGACCCCTCCTCCGTTTGCAGTAATAGTGATACCACCAGTATTTGTACCACCAGTTACGGTAGTTGCACCATTCAATCCGGCAGTAATTGTTCCTGATACACCAACTCCTAACGTAATGCCAGTTGCGGCAGCAAAGGAGCTAGCAGTTAATACCACCGTACTAGCATTTGCGGTAGCAATCGATACAGTGGTAGCGCTATTAGCAACTAAGTTGGTCTCTGTAATTGAGCCAGTTGCACCAGTAGCACTAATATTGACAGTTGTAGCATCAGTTGTATTAGCTGTATCAACAATCGAACCGGTACCAGAATTGGTAATGGTCAATGTATTAGCGCCCGCTGACATTGTTGCTGCTGTAATAATCATTGCGCTTGTACCGGAATTGGTAATTGATTGAGCACCAACACCAGAAGCTAATGCTGTCACGGTAATATTACCCGATGAGCTATTGGTAAACGTTAGTGCTGCACCTTGAATTCGCGTAAATGTACCAGCAGTAGTTCCACCTAAAGTAATGGTATCAGCACCACCTGTAGTATCAAAAGTTACGTTACCACCAGTTGCACTATTTAATGTCGCGGAATTAACCCCAGAACCTGCAATTGTAATCGCCTGAGTACCTGTACCGCTATCGGTAATCGTGTGATTAAAGTTATCAGATAAGGTATAGCTAGAACCGCCAGCCAATGTGGTCACAATCGTAGGCGCTGTTGCTGCAGTAGAGCCGAGTGTGACATAGCCAGTGGAAGCTGTTACAGATCCTGTATATCCAGTTAGCTTAATGACCGTAGTATTGGTTCCCGAGTTACCACCAGCGCCCTTCTCTTGAGCAATGTAGGTATCACCGCCGTATGTACCATAAGCAACCCTACCTGCATTGCCACTATTTGCAGCATTTAAGAGTGCGATAGCGGCAACCGAGGAAGTAGCCGTAGTCAAGCTAGTGGCTGTTAATGCAGCATTGCTAGAGGCTAGATCATTGCTAAATGAAACGATGTCTCCTGCCTGGGCATTATTAATTGTGTAGTTTGCTGTCGAAGCAAATCCAGCACCAGCAGCGCCCACTTCAAAGAGGTTAGGAGTTGTGGAGCTTCGTGTCCCAGTAGTAATGGTATAGGTACTTGCACCACCAGTGCCGCCTAAAGCAATAAAGTTGGAACCCGTACCCACGGTCACAGCAACAGTTCCAGTATTAACGCTCTGCTGGCTAACTAGCTGATTAAATCCATTACCCAGGGAAACCGTTAGCGACTTAGCTGCTGTACCGGCACCGGATAAATTCAACTGGTGATTTGAATTGTTTGATGCGCCAGTAATGGTCATGTTATTAGCATTGTTATAGCTATTGCTAATAATGGCTGCTCCAGCTGAACCCAATGTCAACGTTGTTAAAGAGTTGTCAGTGGTCGTCAATGCAGTATTACCACTTAAAGTAATGCTGCTATAAGCCAATGAATCAGCTCTGATGACGTTTGCTGCAGTACTTGTACTGTTTACCGCCAACGCACCAGTATTACTGTCACTTAAGTTCAATGTGATTTTGCCTGAGCCAGTTAAATTCAAGTTGGCTAGGTTGTTGTTAATCATGTTAACGATCAAACCAGCAGCATTGGTACCCGTATTACCTAAGGTCATGGTCGCTGCTGTATCGGTAAATGATGTAATTCCGGAGTAACCTGCTATACCACCCCGTAAGTTGAGACCACCGGCGCCAGCTAATGTTAACGTGCTGTACGCACCATCAGCTAAGAATACGGTATCGCCGGCGTAGTTAAAACCAACGTTGTTAGAGGTAAAGTTCAATGTGCCAACGGTGTTACCGTTATTGTCAGCTACCGTAAGCAATTTATTGATTGCACCAATCGTTTGCGCAGCATTTGTAAAGACACCTGTTACACGATCGGCAAAAGAGTTACCGCCTAAAGTAATTGCTACCACATCGGATGCGCCGGCTGTATCAGCATAATTTAGCTTAATTTCACCAGTGTAATTTCTAGCGGCGAATGTATTAGGTGCTGAAAATGATCCGCCAGTAAAGTTTACAGCCGCATTTTGATTAATCTTATTAAAGGTAATATCATTTGCAGTATTAGTGGTGAAATCAATTCTATTGATCGATGAACCAAATACTGAGGCATTAATGACATCGGTGGCCGCAGCACCTGTTGTTCCCAAAATCTCAAAGCCTTTTACATTGACACCAGTAACTGCTGCAGTGAAGTTAGATCCGCCTGCACTCAAAATAATCGCATCGTTGCCACCTGTGCCACCAGTAATCGCCTTAGTAGCGTTAGAGGCGATTGTAATTCGGTTAGTGCCACTTGTACCCGATGCATCAAATGTGACTACAGTCGGGTTGATCGTAGTAGTAACTCCAGCAGCGCCCGTAACGTTGATGGCGGTTATCCCAGTTGCGCCAGCAGCGCCTAGTGTCAACACAGAACTACCTGATATATTCAGGGTTTTTAACGCCGTACTGGTTATATTAGCAAGCGCAGAAGCTGCTGTTCCTGTTACAACGTTAATGGTTGTAAATTGGTTTGAAGCATCCACATAGCTTGTAACACCGCCACCACCAGCAGTACTTGCTGAAGTTAAGCCATTGACATTCATTGTTAAGGTTGTGTTGGTTGCAGCATTCGAACCGCCTCCATAGGTAGTAACCGTGCTACCGCTACCTGTACCCGACAATGTCAAAGTATTAAGGGCTGCCGAGCTGATGTTTGTAGCTCCAAAATTGCTCAAGGTAACGGCAGTAATCGTACCCGTCAAATTTCCAGCAGTAGCTGTGGTCGCGTTTGCCGCATTTAAATCTGCAATATTAACTGTGCCTGATGTAACACCAATCGCACCATTAACGCCATTGACTGGAGTTACAGCGGCAACTGCCGTTGCAGGGGCAACACCAGGAGCTGCTGTTCTGCCAGTTACTGCAACGACGCCAGTAACAGCTGTAACAGCAGTAACTGCAGTAGCAGCAGCAGCTTGAGTAACAGAAACAGTGGTGGTTGCAGCAGTACCTGTGACAGAAACGTTACCCATATTATTAGTATCGTTTGCTGTACCAGCAGCTTGAACAGTCGATCCAATTGCTTCAGTAATGCTGATGTTAGTTCCGCCTTTAACTGAAATAGCACCGATTTGGGTAGTCGTATTGGTGTTATTAGCTAAAGCGGTAGCACTAATGGTTACTGCGCCGGTCGGGACAACGCTTGCACCAACAGTAATATCTGCGGTAGCAGCAGTAGCCTTATTGGTGCCAGTTTCTGTGATATTGATGGTTGTGCCGCCATTGACTGAGATTGCATTTGCAGCAGCAGAAGTACTGGTTACTGTGATCGTGCCAGCTGGGCTTGCAGTTGTGCCTGCTGCACCACCAATGGTTACAGCACCTGCGGAAGTTGATGCAGATACATTATTACCACCCGCAATCGTTACGCTACCAGCAGCGTTTTGAGCGCTGATATTTGTAGTTGCTGCAGTTGTGATGTTTGTAGCACCGTTGGAGTTGACATTTAATTGTGTAAGGCCACTATAACCTTGAAAGCCACCAGTCGAGGTTGTGTTGGCCGTTACAGCTTCGCCTGAGTTAAAGGTTACAGTTTTAACGTTTGAAACTGTAACACCGGCTAATGAAGTAGGTGTCCATGTACCGCCTGTGGTCAAGTCACTAACTATTAATGTGTTATTGGTGCCGCCTGGGGTGATTATGTCGCCAGCGATAAATGTAGCGCCAGTGCCATTGGCAGAGCCTGAAATGGAGAGATTGGTACCAGTAACTGTATCGCTACCAGTAGTGAGTGGACTAGTATCGGTTCATCATTAACTCATTAAAATCAATGACTTGCGTACTTGTTTCGGGTAAATAAATTTACTATGTACTTCCCGTGTACTTAATTTCCAATTGGCTTGTCCAACCTGTATATGCAGGCATAGCCTTTTATTCAGCTCAACTCTTTTTACGTGTACTTCTCGTGTACTTGATTTTGCCATTTAGATTGAAATTTAAAGGTCCTGCAAAAAAATAAAAAAAATTAGGAACTTGCGACTCACCCTTCTGGGATAAGGGTGTCAGCTTGCTTTCTTTGGGGCCCCATCAGAGTCATGGGTAGATGGGACCCAATTTGGTTGGCGCCTTCCTTAACAAGTACCCCCCCTCTACGCTGTCCAAATCCTGTCCATTTCTTGTCCATTTTCTGTCCAACTGAGTATCAAAATATGCTTAAATATCGACTGGAACAGATGTAAATTGATAAACACTAAACAGGAATTGGTAACTCTCTTTTTATCGCCAACAAGCCGCGAAGCCACGCCAGTCATGCCTTCCACGACAACGAACTCTTTTACATGGATAAGACCATGATGGTCTTCGGTGATGCGAAGAAGGTCATTGAAGACATGGTTAAGGCAGTTGAATAAAACAACTGGCTTAGTCAGCTTACCAAAGTCACCTTCGGGTGGCTTTTTTTTACTTCTTATTTACCTACACGCGCTGGGCTTAGGCAAAGAAAAAGGGCAGCTAAGCTGCCCTTTTAAGTTCTAGCGAGGCTAGATCATTACATCATGCCGCCCATACCGCCCATGCCGCCGCCCATACCGCTCATATCGGGCATGCCACCTGCGCCATCTTCTTTCGCTGACTCGCAGATTGCACAATCGGTTGTGAGTAATAGTGCTGCAACAGAGGCCGCATTAACCAACGCAGTTTTAGTTACTTTGGTTGGGTCGATCACGCCTTGGGCTACCAAGTCGCCATACTCGCCTGAAGCTGCGTTGTAACCGTTATTGCCTTTGCTGGCCATCACTGCATTTACTACAACGCTGGCTTCATCACCTGCATTGGAGACGATGATGCGCAGTGGCTCTTCCATGGCACGCAGAACGATGCTGATACCGGCATCTTGATCCGGATTATCGCCTTTGAGGCCCATGATGCCTTGCTTAGCACGAATAAGTGCCACGCCGCCGCCGGGGACAATGCCTTCTTCCACTGCTGCACGGGTTGCGTGCAGAGCGTCGTCAACGCGCGCTTTTTTCTCTTTCATTTCGACTTCGGTAGCAGCGCCAACCCGAATTACCGCAACACCACCTGCCAACTTGGCAACGCGCTCTTGCAATTTTTCACGATCGTAGTCGCTAGTTGCCTCTTCGATTTGAACGCGAATATTTTTAACGCGTGCTTCGATGGCTTTTGCATCACCAGCACCGTCGATCAAGATAGTGTTTTCTTTACCAATCTCAACGCGCTTGGCTTGACCCAAATGCTCGAGGGTGGTTTTCTCAAGGGTTAAGCCAATTTCTTCAGCAATCACTTGACCGCCAGTCAAAATGGCAATGTCTTCCAGCATGGCTTTACGGCGATCACCAAAACCAGGTGCCTTTACAGCACAGGTCTTAATAATTCCGCGGATGTTGTTTACAACTAAGGTAGCCAATGCTTCGCCTTCAACATCTTCTGCCACGATCATCAATGGACGACCCGATTTTGCTACTTGCTCGAGTACTGGCAAGAGATCACGAATGTTGCTGATCTTCTTGTCAAACAAGAGGATGTATGGGCTTTCCAATACAGCCACTTGCTTCTCTGGCTGGTTAATGAAGTAAGGCGAGAGGTAGCCGCGATCAAACTGCATACCTTCTACTACTTCAAGTTCGTCTTCGAGTGACTTGCCATCTTCAACGGTAATTACGCCTTCTTTACCCACTTTTTCCATGGCTTCGGCAATGCGCTGACCAATGCTCACATCGCTGTTTGCAGAGATCGAACCGACTTGGGCGATTTCTTTGGTGGTGGTGCATGGCTTGCTGATTTTTTTGAGCTCTTCTAAAGCAGCAGTTACTGCCTTATCAATACCGCGCTTTAAATCCATTGGGTTGTGGCCAGAAACAACGTACTTCATGCCTTCGCGCACGATCGATTGTGCGAGTACGGTTGCAGTGGTCGTGCCGTCACCAGCGATGTCAGCCGTTTTGGAGGCCACTTCCTTGACCATCTGCGCACCCATGTTCTGGAGCTTGTCTTTGAGTTCGATTTCTTTTGCTACGCTCACACCGTCTTTGGTGATGGTGGGGCCACCGAAGGAACGCTCGATGACCACGTTACGGCCTTTAGGTCCGAGGGTAACTTTAACTGCGTTGGCGAGGATATTGACACCCTCGACCATTTTGGTACGGGCGTTATCGCCAAATACAACGTCTTTTGCTGCCATGATTGAATTCCTTTCTTATGTTCTTAATTACTTCTGAACAACAGCCATGATGTCTTCTTCGCGCATGACGAGAAGCTCATCTGCGCCCACTTTGACGGTTTGTCCGGCATATTTACCGAACAACACCCGGTCGCCTACTTTGACATCAGGGGCATTTAATTTGCCGCTGTCATCGCGCTTGCCAGGACCTACGGCAAGTACTTCGCCCTGATCTGGCTTCTCGGCTGCTGCATCGGGAATAACGATTCCTGAGGCAGTCTTGGTTTCTTGATCCATACGCTTGATGATCACGCGATCATGTAAAGGACGTAGATTCATTCCTTCTCCTAAGTTAGTGAGTATTAACTACATAAAAATCGATATAAATCGTCGGGTTATAATCTCTACATATCAAGTTAAAACGATTTTGACTGGTCAAGGTCGTTTTAGCACTCGATTGCAGTGAGTGCTGATTATATAGGTCTATTCCCATCGATTTCAAGGGGTGGCCCAATAAAAGCCTGCTGTAGGTCTTTTCCTACACACAAATCAGATTCGCCTGCTTACTTCCCGGACCTGTCCTGCCTAGACTGGACAGTCATCGACTGGAGAACCCCATATGAGTCCCAAATCTCGGCTGTATTCGCTTGTCCATGCATGGAAAAATAAGCCTTTTCATGAGCTTAGGGATGTTCAGGGGACTCATACACTGAACGCAGTTCACGAAACCCAAGATCCAGGAAGCAATGCCAACTGGTCTAAGCGGCAAACCGTTAGTTACGAACCTATTTTCAATGCAGCGGGTAATTCCATGCCAGCCGCCCTCTTTAGGCCACTCTTAAGCGCAAGCGACTCCCAGGTATTGCGCTTAACTATGGAGGGGTTGGATGCCGCAAGTTATTGGCATTGCTGCAACCGGCCTATTCAAATCGTGCTCCCTTTGTCGCCCGATATTGTGGCAAACGCCCAGCGGATTGATGCCTTATGCGATCTGATTCTCAATTCCAGACTACCCGTTGGCTTAGTTCATGTGGGTATTACTGCAATACCGCCGGAGGCGATTAGAGCCAATTGCAAAGAAGGTTTATTGCGCTTGCGCCGCATCGGAGTACTGCTCCACTTAATGAATGCCAGTCCGCAATCGATCCAACCCCAGTGGCTAGAAGAAATCAAACTCGATGGCATCCATTTTTCTATTCAGGAATTGCGGAGTGATGATATTGCCGAAGCAAGCCAACAAGCCAAGTTACTCGATGCTCTGGCCATGGCACGCACCCTGGGAGCTGCGCTTTATGCCACTGGCATCACCTTAATTAAAGACCTCGAAAACGCACGGCTTTTACCCGTCGATTTTTGTTACGGCGGACTCATGATGTCGCCCGTCAGCAGACACCAAATTCTTCATATCAGCGACAGTCGAATTGCGAAGGCTATTTTTGCAGTGAAACCCCACGGAAGTCCAAACCAGAACGGAGATAAGCAATGAAGAAAAGTGTCATGTTGGTAGACGATCATCCCGCCATGCTCATGGCCCTAAAAAGCATGCTGCAGGATCAGTTGTTGTTTGAGGTAGTTGGTCAATGCCGCAATGGAGAAGAATGCTTGCAAAGTATGAAGCAAATGAATCCTGATATCGTGATTCTCGATCTCGATATGCCTAAAACGGACGGGTTTGATGTAATCCGCCGCATTAGCTTGACCTACCCCGATATCCGCTTACTGGTTCTATCCAGCCTAGATGAGCATGTGTATGGCGGACGTGTACGCTCTTTAGGTGCCCATGGCTTCATTAACAAAACGGCTGGGTCAGATGTTATTTTGGCAGCCTGCGTGGCGATCTCCCAGGGCTATGCGTGCTTTTCCCACACTCGCAATGGGCATAGCTCGCTCAGCGACCAAGAAAAACTCGCCCTCATCTCCGATCGCGAATTACAGGTGATGAAGTATTTGGGCAAGGGCAATAGCAATCAACACATATCCGACTTATTGCACATCAGCAATAAAACCGTAGCGACATACAAAACGCGCATATTTGAGAAGCTGGGTATCAATAACATTGCTGACCTCATTATGTTTTGTCGTAATAACCACATCATTGAGGGATGATGCGAGCAACTGCATTCGGTCAAATCGCTTGCAGTGCCGTACTGCTTTACTGCAGTACGGCGTTCGCACATCACATAGAACTCAGTCCGGCAGAGCGGGCTTGGATAAAAGTAAGGCCGGTGGTGTATTTCAGTATTCACGAGAAACACGCACCCTATCTGCTACCCCAAGATCAGGTTGGGGCAGTTGGGGTTTACCAATCAGTCCTGAATGCACTTCAGCAACAAACTCACCAGCAATATGAACCTATTTGGCGCAGTAGTGATGCTGAATTAACGCAACTACTCAGTAGGCAATCGATTGATTTTGTGATTGATCCGCCTCTGGCCTCTCAAAAGCAAATGCAGGCAGGCCTGTGGTCAGAGCCCTTGTTTTGGGGCCATGAGGTTGTAGTAACCCGTGCTGAGACCTTGCTTGAAAGTCCAGTACTTGCTCAAAAAACCGCTTTCTTTGGAAAGAGGCCCATTCCCCGCGATCAAGAATCACCCACGCATTTATTTGCCGCTTTACTTAGCGGTGAGTTTGATGCCGTAGTAATGCCGATTCGCCTTGCCCGGTATGCCATGCTTGCAGAGCACCGACAGCAGTTAAAGCTCAACGGCTTATACGGCCGTGAGCCTTTTGCCTACCGCTGGTTTATTGGCAAGCACGCCCAGCCCCTCAAAGGCATTCTAGAAAAAACCTTGCATGCGCTCGACCCAGTAACTTCGCGGGCGCTCTTTTCAATCCCCGGCTTTGGCCTGAGCCCGTCCTATATTGATGGGGCATCTGATTTTGATTTCACCCATCAGCATGAGGCCCCTTGGCGACGCCATACGCTTTTTGGTTTTTTGTGCACCATGCTCTTAGGTGGATTCGCTTGGATTGTTCATTTGCAGCGCCACCGAAAGCAACAGGCACTGCAACGCGATGCACTATTAATTCAAAAAGAGCATGCGGAGCGGGCTAATAATGCCAAATCCACTTTCTTGGCCGAGATGAGCCATGAAATTCGGACGCCGATGAACGCCATTTTAGGTGTTCAAGAGCTTCTATTAAAAAGTCCGCGCTTACCCGATAGCGAAAAGCCTTTACTGCAGAGCGCCCATGCATCCGCTGAATCGCTTCTCGGTATGCTAAATCAGGTATTAGACCTCTCCAAGATTGAGGCAGGCAAACTCACCTTAACACCCGAGCCTTGCTGCCTTAAAACATTGCTTGAAGAAATCGATGCTGCTTTTTCAATCTTTGCTAGCAATCGCCAACTCACTATGCATACCCATTTAGACCTGCGCATTGCTGAGGTGCTGATGGTTGATTCTCTGCGCCTGCGTCAAGTACTGCAAAACTTATTAAGCAATGCAATCAAATTTACCAATGCGGGATCAATTCATTTTTCAGTACGCATCTTGGCCGACGACCATGCAGGTCAATTGATTGAGTTTCGGATTATTGATACAGGCATTGGCATGAACCCGGCTGATATTGCGATTGCACTTCAACCCTTTGAACAGCTTCGCGCCCAACACAGTCAGCACCATGCTGATATCCATCAGGGTACCGGACTAGGCTTAACCATCACCAGTCACTTTATTCGATCGATGGATAGCCGTCTTTACTTTGATAGTGAACCTGGCATGGGGAGTAATGTTTATTTTTCTGCCGCTTTTCCCAGAACAACGCAAGTTGCCTCTAATCGACTCCTTACTGAGTCAACCGTACATTATGCTCAGCGCATGCAATACCGCGGTGAACACGTCTGCGCCTTAGTAGTCGAGGATCACCCTGCTAGCCGTCAAGTGCTCTCCCTGCAGTTAGAAGCGCTTGGAGCAAAAGTAACCGTCTGTGAAAATGCAGAGCAAGCATTGGCCTTGTTAAAGCAGCGGGTCTTTCATGTCATGCTCACCGACCATTCCATGCCAGGTATGCATGGCGCCGATTTATCGCAAACGATCCGGGCGGATGGATTTGCAGATCTCATTATTATTGGGGTCACTGCTGATATCTATGTCCTGGATATTCGGCACCAGTTACTTGCCTCGGGTATGAACGCTGTTTTGATAAAGCCGCTTAATTTGGCCACCCTTGAAAATGAATTAAGCCGCTATTTCTCGATTGTGGAGATCGAATCAGATGATGCCGAGGATGAAATTGCCTTTCCACACCTCGGCAATGGGAGTCAGGATCAAAACCAAATTGGTAGGCTAATCTTGCATGAAATCATGGAGGTACACCACCAAGCAATTGCCGAGCTATCGAACAAGGCCCTAACTGAATCGGAGCTGGGGAGCCTGATTCATAAAATCAAAGGAGGTGCTTTATTAATGAATGGTCTGCACTTCGCCAATCGCCTCGACGGCCTTGCTGCTAATCGCACTGATACCCCTCAAAAGCGAGCAGCAATCTTGAAAGAATTACTACTCAAACAAAATTGCGTAATTGATGCCTTTTTAAGTCGCGACTCCTGTGAGTAAGCTTGGCGCAAAGCCAAAGCAACATCAACAAAACAAATATCTTGAAAGTAATTGATTAAATTACCCAAGCAAGTAATAAAAAGGCCAATCTTTTTAGGAATTTTGGATTTTGGCTTACCATTGCTCGGTGCCAGTATTTTCCATCCCATATCCAGTTCACCGCACCGTATTTCAGGGGGCGATACAGTGCCTTCAATCGCTGTGCCTGGCTTTATTCCTTTGGCTGACTGGCCATACCGTATTGGCATCGAGCCCTCCAAAGTCGATTGATATTCCGCCTGCGGTTTTGCAATCCCTGGCTAAAAATCAAATTCCGCGTGATGCCGTCAGTATTTCTGTTTTAGAGTTGCCCAGCGCTCCAGGCGCTGATGTGCGCGAGATATTGGATTGGCGGGCAAAACAAACGATGAACCCCGCCTCCACAATTAAGTTGCTAACCACCTTAGCCGCGCTTGATTTACTGGGTCCACAGTATCGCTGGAACACCAATCTATATACAGATGGCCAGATCAAAAATGGCCTCCTCAAAGGGAATCTTTACCTGCGCGGCAGTGGCGATCCGAAATTAGTGCCGGAAGAGCTCGAGCAAATGATGAAAAGCCTACGCGCCTTAGGCATTCAACGCATTGATGGCAATTTGATTTTTGACCGCAGCGCCTATAGCCCGGAGGTGATGGAACACACCACCATTGATGGGGAATCGATGCGGGCCTATAACGTGCCGCCGGATCCATTGTTGTACGCCTTTAGAACATTATCATTTCAGCTAAATCAAACGAGCAATCAGAATGGCATTGCGATTTCGTATACCCCTGCTCTTGCCTACTTTAAGATTAACAATCGTCTGCGCACCAGTAAACAAAATTGCGATGACTGGCGAAGAAAGATGCAGTTCGAGCTAGTTAAAAATGTCGGTTCAGAGTCAAGCAATTCAGATCAATTAAGTGCCCTGTTTACGGGCGAGTTCCCCAGTGCATGTCGAAATATTACCTACAACGTAGTTGCGTTGGATGCGAATACTTTTTTAACCTTAGGATTTGCAGCGGCATGGGAATTAGCCGGTGGCTCCTGGGTCAGGCAGCCGCAAGGGAAAAGTGGTGAGGTTCCGCTTTTTGCAAGACCATTACTGGAATTTCAGGGCGGCCCGTTGATTCATGTGGTGAACGATATCAATAAATTTTCCAATAACGTCATGGCACGGCAACTCTTTTTAACGCTGAGCTTAGAGCGCTTAGGTAAACCAGCATCGATTGCGGCTAGTGATCGGGTGATGCAAGCATGGCTCAAACAACGGGGTTTAGATTTTCCTGAATTGGTTTTAGAAAATGGTTCGGGCTTATCGCGCAATGAAGCGATTAGCGCACGCCACCTCAATGATCTATTGATTACTGCCCGCCAACTTCCATCCGGAGATCTATTTGTGGAGTCCTTGCCATTGGCCGGATCCGATGGCACCATGAAAAATCGACTGATACGGCAGTTGCGGCAATTCTTGCACCTAAAGACGAAACCCGAGGCGCGCATTAAGACGGGATCGCTTGCGGAAGTACGAACGATCTCAGGCTACGTCATTAGCCAATCTGGCAAGACCTATGCCGTTAGTTCGTTTATTAATCACCCCAATGCCTTTCGTGGCATGGATGCCCACGATCAACTGCTGACGTGGCTATTAACGGGCGGGCCCGAGCCAAAACAAGCACGCTGAAGTCGATCTCGTATCCCATCCCACTCTTGACCGATTGGAGGTTCGGGCATCACGATTAAATCCCACGAATGGTCATCTAAGTCACGCAACAATCGGTATAGGCGGCTAGCAAATAAGTCGCTCTGTTCTGGCATAGTCACCTGCTGAACATGCGATGAACCGAATGCCTGCGGATCCATCATTTGCTCGGACTCCCATACGATGAGGGCTATATGGGATTTAGTATCTGGGTATTGCGCAATGCAATCGAGCGCTGCACCCGCCGCATACAAACGCAATGGCGTATTGGGTGCGTAATGGGCTTTAAGGCTGCCGGATACCCGTGGAATCCGTATTTTCGAATCAGCACGTTCTCCCGCTTGCAATACATGCACGCCTGTTTGCTGCGCAATTTGCTCTGGCGTAATCGCACCGGGTCGCAGCAAGATGGGGGTACCCGAAGACAAATCGACAATTGTCGACTCAATGCCTATAGCGCAATCGCCGCCATCCAAGATCAATAAATCGGCTTGGTCACTGAATTCAGCGCTGACATCGGCAGCCCGAGTAGGCGATACCTTACCAAAACGGTTCGCCGATGGCGCAGCTAAGCCGCCGCCAAAGGCCTGTAAAAGGGCTTGCGCAACGGAATGGTCTGGCGAGCGCAATGCAATGGTGTCTTGGCCTCCAGTCACCGCGCTCAGCACGTGTTTGTCTTTTTTGAGCACTAGCGTTAAAGGGCCAGGCCAGAAGGCCTCTACTAATCGCATTGCCTCTTCCGGAAGATCACGCACCCAAGGCGTAATCAACGTAAACCAGGCATCCGATCGAGTGATTCCTGATCCCTCTACTATTGCTGGCGCTGCCAGATGCACAATCAGCGGATGGTCAGCCGGTCTGCCTTTAGCAGAAAAGATGCTTCGTACCGCCCGTTCATTGCTGGCATCTGCTGCCAGTCCATAAACCGTCTCCGTCGGAATCGCCACCAAACCGCCCTGCTGTAGGCGTTGCACTGCCTGCTCTACTGCTTGCTGTAATTCAGCTGCGGCGATGGCGAATTGCGGCTCGGTGTTCACAGCTACAGCATCACTTAGGGAGCAATACCTAAATCGCTGGCAACGGTGCTACAGCCCTGCTGTGCCTGCTCTAGGGACTGACCAAGGCAATTGACGTGACCCATTTTGCGACCGGGCAAGGGTGAGGCCTTGCCGTATAAATGCAATTTTGCATCGGGGTGACTAAGCACGCGTTCCCATGCTGGCTCGGTTGCAATAGCGTGCTGCTTACCCTCGCTCACAAACCACGCATCGCCCAAAATATTGAGCATGGCAACAGGGCTTAATAAGCGCGTATCGCCCAGTGGCAAGCGGGCCATTGCCCTAACCTGCTGCTGAAACTGACTGGTAACGCAGGCATCCATGGTGTAGTGCCCTGAATTATGGGGACGCGGCGCTACTTCATTAGCGACGATGCTGCCATCGGTAAGAACAAAGTATTCGACGCAAAGCACGCCGACATACCCCATCTCCTGCGCAATGGCGCTGGTCGCTTTTTGAATCCGCTCAAGTAAAGCGGGATGTTGCTGCAAGGATGGCGAAGGCACGATACTGGTGTGCAAAATGCCATCGCGATGGATGTTTTCTGCCGGAGGAAAAGACCGGACATCACCGTCGTGCCCGCGCACCACAATCGCCGATACCTCAAAAGCCAATGCCATGCGCTTCTCTAACACACAAGCCACCCGACCTAAATCATTCCAGGCCGCTGCCAATTGATCGCGCGACTGCACTGTCATTTGACCTTTGCCGTCATAACCGAGGCGCACCGTTTTCAAAATACCAGGGAAGAGATCATCTGCAAGTAAGGCCAGATCGGCCTCGCCATTAATCACACCATAGGGTACCGGACCCACTCCAGAGATAGAGGCGCACTTTGCCAAAAATGCTTTCTCTTTAATGCGGTCTTGTGCAATCGAGACGCAGCTGCTATCCGGAGCAACAAAGATTCCGCGCGTTTTAAAAAAGTCGAGCGCTTGCGCCGGGACGTTTTCAAACTCGGTACTAATCGCAGAACACAAGCTCGCCATTTCAGAAAGAGCGGCTGCATCAAGATAGTCAGCACATAAATGCTTTTCAGCAACTGAGCCGCCTGGGCTGAGTGGATCTGGATCGAGGACGCAGACTTTAAATCCCAAAGACTGCGCTTCATGGATAAACATGCGTCCAAGCTGACCGCCGCCCAAAATACCGAGCCACGCCGGCGATTTACAGATACTTAAGGAAGGGGCTACGTCCATGCTCATTAATTACTTGGCTGCTAATTCCATAGACTGTGCTAGCGCAGTCTGTTTGCTACGAAAGGCTTCTAGAGACGCCATTAAATTAGCATCGTGCGCAGCCAAAATAGCAATCACATGCAAAGCCGCATTGGCAGCGCCCGCCTCGCCAATTGCAAAGGTAGCCACTGGAATGCCCTTAGGCATTTGCACAATCGAATACAGGGAATCTTCGCCGCGCAAATATTTACTCGGTACTGGAACACCAAAAACGGGGACCAGTGTTTTAGAAGCCAGCATTCCGGGCAAATGGGCAGCGCCACCTGCGCCGGCAATAATTGCCCTCAGGCCACGACTGCGAGCTGCTTCTGCATACGCAAACATATCATCGGGCATACGGTGTGCAGATAAAACCTGCGCCTCATACGGTACGCCAAACTGATCGAGCATCTGGGCAGCATGCTGCATGACGTCCCAATCGGAATTGGAACCCATCACAATACCAACGACTGCTGTTGCGTTTGAACCTGTGCTCATGACCTGCTCCACTTATGCTGGATACGAAAAGAGGATCTATTATCCCAGCCTTTTGGCAGGGACTCCAGCAGAATGACTGCCAATTAGACTGCCTGACTCAGGCGCGTGAGGGCTTCGCGGTACTTTTCTGCGGTCTTTTCGATGACCTCACTGGGTAGATCGGGGGCTGGCGCAGTTTTAGGCCATGGCTTGCCGTCGATCCGAACTTGCTCTAACCAGTCGCGGACAAATTGCTTGTCATACGATGGGGGATTGCTGCCTGGCTGGTAGGTTTCAGCCGGCCAAAAGCGTGAGGAGTCCGCTGTCAGAATCTCATCCATCAGAACCAATTGATTGGCTTCGTCCAAACCAAACTCAAACTTGGTGTCGGCAATGATGATGCCGCGGGTAGCGGCATAGCGTGACGCTTCCTCATACAGGAGAATGCTGACATCTCGAATTTGATTAGCTAGGAGCGCGCCGATGCGCTTCACTACCTCCTCAAATGAAATGTTTTCATCATGCTCACCTACAGCTGATTTAGCAGCAGGCGTAAAAATCGGTTGATCTAATTTTTGGGCATTTTGTAAGCCGGGCGGCAAAGGAACGCCGCACACGCTGCCGGTTTCTTGATAGTCTTTCCAGCCACTACCCGCCAAATAACCCCGCACTACAGCCTCAACCAAAATGGGTTTGAGTCGCTTCGCTACCACCGCACGCCCTTGCACCTGCTCCACTTCGTCTGCCTGCACGACGCTAGCCGGATCAATTCCAGTGAGGTGGTTTGGAATCACATGGGCTAATTTATCAAACCAAAAATTCGCCATTTGATTGAGGATGATGCCTTTTTCAGGAATGGGTTGCGACAAAATCACATCAAAGGCCGATAAGCGATCGGTTGTGATCATCAGTAAACGGTCACTACCCAATTCATATACGTCACGCACCTTGCCTTTGGAGAGCAAAGGTAAAGAGGCAATCGAAGTTGCGTGTAATGCTTTTTTCATTGCACTACTTCACAATCTGAGCAAGCTGACCTGCGCGATAGCGCTCAGCCATTTTTTCGAGTGCCATCGGTTTAATCTTGGCTGCTTGACCGGCACAACCAAAGGACGTGTAGCGTGCAACGCAAATGGCTTTTGCCGCTTCGCGTGCTGGCTTGAGGTAGTCGCGCGGATCAAATTTGCCGGGATTCTCAAATAAGTAACGGCGGATCGCAGCCGTCATCGCCAAACGTATGTCGGTATCAATATTAATTTTCCGTACACCGTGCTTGATACCTTCCTGTATTTCCTCTACGGGTACGCCGTAGGTTTCTTTCATGTCGCCACCAAATGCCCGAATCTCGGCAAGCAACTCTTGCGGAACACTGGAAGAACCATGCATCACCAAATGCGTATTCGGAATGCGCTGGTTGATTTCTTTAATGCGGGTGATGGCCAAAATATCGCCAGTGGGCTTCTTCGTAAATTTATAGGCGCCATGGCTTGTGCCAATGGCAATTGCTAGCGCATCGCATTGGGTCGCTCGCACAAAATCAGCAGCCTGCTCTACATCCGTTAACAACTGCTCGCGGGTCATGGCGCCATCGGCGCCGTGACCATCCTCTTTATCGCCCATCATGGTTTCTAGCGAGCCCAAAACACCGAGCTCAGCCTCTACCGTAACGCCAATCGAGTGGGAGAACTTCACCACCTCTTGCGATACAGCAACGTTGTAGTCATAGCTTGCAACCGATTTACCATCGGCCTCGAGTGAGCCATCCATCATCACGCTGGTAAATCCACTTTTAATTGCCGCCATGCAAACCGCTGGGCTTTGACCGTGGTCTTGGTGCATTACCACTGGAATGTGGGGATACTCCTCGATCGCCGCGGAAATCAAGTGGCGCAAAAATGCTTCCCCAGCATACTTTCGCGCCCCTGCCGATGCTTGCATGATGACGGGCGCGCCGACTTCATCGGCCGCCATCATGATGGCCTGTACCTGCTCTAAATTATTGACATTAAAAGCAGGCAATCCGTAACTGTGTTCAGCAGCATGGTCTAGCAGTTGGCGCATGGATACAAGGGGCATAACAGTCTCTTCTATGTAAAAGGATAAAAATTCAGGGTCTTATTTTACGTTGACAATCTTTAAGGTATTAGTGCCACCAGGGGAGCCCATCGGCGCGCCAATCGTCAACACAATCGTATCGCCTGTTTTCACGGCGCCAAGCTCTTTGAGGCGTGCCTCAACCTGTGCCAATGCCGTATCACGATCGTTGCTCAGCGCTAAAGCGAGAGGAGTGACGTTGCGATAGGTACTAAGTACACGCTGGGTTGAAATGTTCGGTGTTAAGGCAAAAATTGGTACATGAATGTTATGGCGACTCATCCAGATTGGTGTCGAGCCCGACTGCGTTAATGCGGCAATTGCGGTTGCATGCAAATGGTGCGCAGTGAACAAGGCGCCCAAGGCTATGGTCTGATCGATGCGGGTAAAGGTCTGATCTAAAAAGTCGGTATCCAGCCGCACCTGATCTGATTTTTCTGCTTCGATGCAAATCTCTGACATCTGTTCAATGGTCTTGACGGGGTACATACCTGTAGCCGATTCTGCTGACAGCATCACCGCATCGGTTCCATCCAAAACCGCATTGGCAACGTCGCTCACCTCGGCGCGAGTCGGCACCGGCGCATTGATCATCGATTCCATCATTTGCGTGGCCGTAATCGTAAATTTATCGGCTTCGCGGGCCAGCTTGATCATGCGCTTTTGTAGGGCTGGCACAGCAGGGTTGCCGACTTCAATTGCGAGATCGCCGCGTGCCACCATAATGCCGTCGCTCTCAGCAATAATGCTATCAAGGGCATCGGGTTCGATCGCTTCTGCGCGCTCTACCTTGGCAATCAATTTGACCTTGTGCACACCATGCTTGGCACTGGCTGCATCGGCTAACTTGCGAGCGTAGGCCATATCCGCTCCGTCTTTTGGAAAGCTAATTGCAACAAAGTCCACACCCATTGCAATTGCGGCATCCAAATCGAGAATGTCTTTCTCCGTCAAGGCAGGGGCGGTTAAGCCACCCCCGGCGCGATTGATGCCTTTGTTATTCGAGAGTGCGCCGCCAAGCTCCACCCGCGTATGAATCTCGCCGCCCTTGACCGACTCCACTCGCAATACGATTAATCCGTCATTGAGGAGCAATCGATCGCCGGCACGAACGTCATTGGGTAAATTTTTATAATCGAGTCCAACGCGCTCTTCATTGCCAAGGGTGCAAGCCACGTCCAAAATAAATGTAGCGCCTTCCTTGAGCATGGCCTTGCCATCGGCAAACTTACCCACCCGAATCTTGGGTCCTTGTAAGTCCGCCATGATGCCGAGCTCACGACCCACCTCAGCGCAAATTGATCGAACCAGATCATGTCGTGCGCGATGGTCTTCGACGGTGCCATGGGAGAAGTTCAGTCGAACCACATCCAATCCGGCGCGGATCATGTCTCGCAAAACTGCTGGCTTCTCGGAAGCGGGTCCTAGTGTTGCAATAATCTTTGTGGCTCGTAACATGAAACGCTCCTTTTTATTCACTTCCTCGCTCAACCAATACTGCAAACGCCGGTAATGTTTTGCCTTCCAGAAACTCAAGGAAAGCGCCGCCACCGGTAGATATATAATCCACTTGATTTTCGATGCCGTACTTGGCGATGGCCGCCAAGGTATCGCCACCACCCGCAATTGAAAACGCTGGGGAATGGGCAATCGCTGCTGCAATCATTTTGGTGCCACCACCAAATTGATCAATTTCAAAAACGCCCAAAGGCCCGTTCCATACAATCGTGCCAGCATGGGCCAGCATAGTCGACAGGCGTGCCGCCGTCTTCGGACCTACATCCAAAATCATGTCATCGTCCGCTACCTCGTTGGCTGGCACCCGATTGGCACGCGCCAATGGTGATAGTTCGTTGGCAACGACAACGTCTTCCGGAATGGGTACATGGGCACCGCGCTTTTCCATCAGATCCATGATTTCTCTGGCCTCATGAACAAGGTCGGGTTCGGCTAAAGACTTACCGATTGGCAGGCCTTTGGCCAGCATGAAGGTGTTGGCAATACCGCCGCCCACAATCAGCTCATCGACTTTTTCGGCGAGGGCTTTCAGAATCGTTAGCTTGCTCGATACTTTTGATCCGGCGACGATGGCGATCAAGGGACGCTTGGGATTGGCGAGGGCTCGGCTCAAAGCATCAAGCTCAGCAGCCATCAGTGGGCCTGCGCAGGCAATCGGTGCAAACCGTGCGACGCCGTGGGTAGTCGCTTCAGCACGGTGAGCCGTCCCGAATGCATCGTTAACATAGACATCGCACAGTGCAGCAATTTTTTTCGAGAGTGCTTCGCTGTTTTTCTTTTCACCCACATTGACCCGGCAATTCTCCAGCAGCACTAAATCGCCAGACTGTAAGTCAAAGCCGCCATCAACCCAATTACTTATCAAGGGTACTTTGCGGTTTAGTATTTCTGCGATGCGCTGAGCTACCGGAGCCAAGCTATCTTCTGGTTTAAATTGGCCTTCAGTTGGCCTTCCAAGATGCGAGGTCACCATCACTGCAGCCCCAGCTTGTAGGCAAATTTCAATGGCTGGAATAGATGCCCGAATGCGGGTGTCTTCGGTAATATTGCCAGCCTCATCCTGTGGCACATTCAGATCCGAACGGATCAGTACCCGTTTGCCCTTTAACAATCCAGCTGCTGCCAAGTCGTGGAGGCGTTTTACTTTAAAAAGGGTATCGGACATGGGTGTAAGGTGGGATTAAAGAACAGTCCCCCATTCTAAAACCAGTAGCGCAGGGCGCTGTAAACTAGCATCCCTACCACCAGGGTCGGTAACATGGTGCGTCGCCAGGTAAAGGTGACAAAAGCAGCCAGACCAGCCCAAATCTGGGGCAAGGCCCAATTAAACTGGGTGAATTCAGTAGCGCCTGCTGGCATCAGGATCTCTGGAGCCAAAATAGCCACAATCGCTGCTAGGGGTGCATAGCGGATCGAACGCAGAATAATCTCCGGCATCCGCACCCGATCACCCCAAAACATGAAAAAGCCCCGGGTCCCTAAGGTTACTAACCCCATCCCAATAATGAGTGCACCGATTTCGAAAGAAGTGAGGCTGGGCATACTTAATCCCCTGCGCTAACTGAGTTGGTTTGGGGGCCATTGGGGCGGCGATCGCTCACAATACCCACCACGATCGCAGCGATGATCGCTAAAACAATGTTGAGCTTAAAGGGCAAACCCATGCTTAGGACGGCCACTATGGCGGCGGCACCAGCAGCCCAGCGCGCTGCAGCGCGGTCCAGCATGGGCACAATGATCGCAATTAGGGCTAAAGTACCGGCAAACTCGAGTCCCCAGCTTTGCGGAATTTGCCCTGCTAGGGCAATACCGAGTAAGGAGCCCAGTTGCCAAATACTCCAATTACCGCAGGTCAGCCCGTACATAAACGCAATGCGAGATTGACGGGCGGCAAGGCTTTCCTCGGGCGGATGGGCTTCAGGGTGCCTTGAGGTGTACATCAGGTAGCCAAAATCGGCCGTAAAGTAACCCAAGGTAGCGCGGCGCCACAGCGGCAATGAGTAAAAATGGGCCTGCATCCCCACACTGAAGATGACAAAACGTAAATTAACGACAAACGCAGTAATTAAGATGGTCCAAATCGGCAGACCCAAGGCTATTAAGGGCAATGCCGCTAATTGGGCCGTTCCCGCAAAAACCAAGAGGCTCATGCTGACAGCCTGCCACAGGGTCAAAGTGGATTTCCCCATGGCCAAGCCAGTCACTAAGGCCCAGGTAAAGATGGTCACTACCGACTTTGACATGGTGCGCAAACCATCCTGAAAAGCCAGCTGCTCATCGCGCGGCCAAGCAAAATACGGCAAATGGCTCAGAATCAAAGGGGCTTGAGGGTGCTTGGACATTGGATCCCCATTATAGGAAGCGCTGCCGCCTGCTCTACAATAAAGCCCATGTTAGGCAGCTTGGTTTTGCAAGTCAATTGCAGGACTGAAGGCTCCGATTAATTCAACGCAAAAGGTAGAAAACATGTCGATGTCCGACCGCGATGGTTTTATTTGGTCCGATGGAAAGCTCATTCCATGGCGCGAAGCAACAACCCATGTGCTCACGCACAGCTTGCATTACGGCATGGGCGTATTCGAGGGCATCCGGGCGTACAAGACACCCAAAGGCACTGCGATCTTTCGCTTAAATGAGCACGTCAAGCGCTTATTCAATGGCACCAAAATTTTCCAAATCACACTGCCTTACACCGAAGCACAAATTCGGCAAGCGATCATTGAGGTTGTTAATGCCAACCAATTGGAGTCGTGCTACATACGGCCTTTGATTTACATTGGCTCAGAAAAACTCGGCATCTCCCCTAAAGGCAACACGATTCATACCATCATTGCGGCTTGGCTGTGGGGCGCTTACTTGGGCGAAGATGGACTTAATAAAGGCATACGGGTTAAAACATCGTCTTTCACGCGGCACTTTGTTAATTCATCTTTAGTGCGCGCCAAGGCATCGGGTTACTACATCAATTCGATCCTGGCCAATCAAGAAGTCACTGCCAATGGCTACGACGAAGCATTACTGCTCGATACCGAAGGCTATGTATCCGAAGGTTCCGGTGAAAATCTCTTCATGGTGCGCAACGGTATTGTCTACACCCCCGATTTAGCCTCATGCCTCGATGGCATTACGCGCGACTCGATTATTCAGATTGCCAAGGACTTGGGATTTGAAGTGCGTGAGAAACGCCTAACGCGCGACGAGGTCTATACCGCGGATGAAGCCTTTTTCACTGGTACCGCTGCTGAAGTCACTCCCATTCGCGAACTCGATGATCGCCTGATTGGTGACGGCGTAAAGGGTCCTATTACGAAGCAGATTCAAGATGTGTTCTTTGATACGGTCTACGGTAGGAATGATCGCTATAGCGATTGGCTTACTCCGGTTAAGTAATACAAAAAGGGTTTACCATGAATCAAGTACACACCGCAGCGCAGACCCCCGTGATGGTGAACGGAGCTGATCTACCTTTACATTGCCCAAGCAGCACTACACCCAGCTGGAATTTGCATCCCCGTGTTTTTTTAGATATCACCCATACCGGTCAGGCCAAGTGCCCTTACTGCGGTACCGAGTACCACTTGATTCCCGGTACGGAACCCCACGGCCATTAATCACCCCATCCCCGCATCCATCAACCGAGGCGAGGATCTGCAAATGCATCGTATTCTGATCATCGCCCCGAACTGGATTGGCGATGCTGTGATGTCTCAGCCCCTGCTAGCGGCAATCAAATCCTCCCATCCCGATGCAGCGATTGATGTCTTAGCCACCCCCTGGGTAGCACCGGTTTACCGAGCCTGCAGCGAAGTCGCTGAATTAATTGAAGCCGATCTGCGGCATAGGCAATTGCAATGGGGTCTGCGACGCGCACTGGCTGCTCAGATTAAAAAACGCAACTACGCGAGCTGCTATGTTCTACCAAATAGCTTGAAATCCGCCCTCATTCCCTGGCTCGCTAACATTCCTGTACGGATTGGCTATCAAGGTGAGTTACGTCGCTTTTTGCTAACCGAGGTCAAGGCGAATTCCCCTAAACCACAGCACATCCCGATGGTGGAACACTACGCCAATTTGTACAAACACGCACGCAATCTAGATCCTGCAGTACGTATACCGCAATTAACACCAACCGCATCCGCACTGGGGGCAGCGCGTGCTCGATTGCAGGCGTCTGGCATTCAAACGGATGCACTCGTTGTACTCTGTCCCGGCGCAGAATACGGCCCCAGCAAACGTTGGCCTGCTGCCCATTTTGCAGAGCTTGCACAATCGATTCTGAACGCAAAGCCTACTGCTTCGGTAGTTTTATTGGGCAGCCCATCGGACCGTGCAATTGGCGATGCAATTATTTCTTCGGCAGCTTCTCAGGATCACATATTTAACTGGTGCGGAGCCACATCGCTGGATGAGGCCATCGCCATTATTAGCATGAGCAGTAATGTTGTCAGTAATGATTCTGGCCTGATGCACATCGCTGCCGCACTGCAGGTTCCCCAAGTGGCAATATTTGGCTCAAGTGACCCAAACCATACCCCACCCAATTCTGTAAAAGCAAAAATCATTTCTTTGCATTTGCCCTGTAGCCCCTGCCATCAACGTGAGTGCCCACTAGGGCATTTAAATTGCTTAAATCAAATTAGCGCAGAGCAGGTATTTGCCACAATCCAGTAATACAATTTGCACAGCAGTACTACCCTACCGCAAAGGAATACAGTCATGCCCAACCTTGCCAGACTCTTTCACAATGCCGATGAAGTAGTCGATGCCTGGCGGGAGGCCCTTAAGCGCCGTGACGTCGTGACAGCCTTAGCGCTATGGTTAGATGATGACTCGATTACCTGCGTACTGCCTGAAGGCCAACGCCTGAGTGGCCATGCCGAGATTCGCGGCGGACTTGAGCGCCTGCTGGCTAAGCAGGCGCTATTTCTGGAGCCGATTGCCTGCATCTCGCATTCGACCTTAGGTACGGCGATCTACGACACCACTGAAGCAGTTCACCTGCGCGCCGACCAAGTCGAGTCTGCGTTCTTTCTGAACATTACCCTAGTTGTTTTACAAGATAGTCAAGGCTGGCGTATTGCCCACCTGCATGCAAGCCATTCCACTGACATTAGCTCTAACGCACCCATTACGCAGCATGGTTTGCACTAAACCCAATGGATGACAGCGTTGTTCGGTCCTTAGTTAAGTGGCCAACAGTAGCAAATTGCTTTGGCTGGCTAGCGCTCGATCGGCGTGGCGCGTGGCGTATGCGCGACGACTATGCCCAAGCCCATGGATTACCCGGCGATACCATTAAACACGAGGCGCTCAATGCCTTCATTGCGCGCAATTACGCTAGCGATAAGGAGGGTCGGTATTTCTTTCAGAATGGGCCGCAGCGCGTCTACGTTAATCTCGATGCAACGCCCTGGGTACTACGCATGATGCCCACGGGCACTGCAGAACATCCTTGGCAATTTCAGACGCAATGCGACAGCTTGGTGCTACCCACCGCTGCCTTCATGGATGAAGCGGGGCATATTTTGATTGAAGGAAAGCTCACCCAAACCATTTGTACTGGAGCCGCCCCAAATCAGTTTAGTGAAATAGAGCGCCTCAGCATTGCGTTGTTGCATGACCATGACATCGAACTGTTCTCCGGACTTACTACTCTGGGTAATACCGCATGCGCGCTGGAAGGAGTTTGGCGTTGGCATGACCATGATTTAAAGCTGGAGCCCATTACCACTACTGAAGTGGAAAATCGATTCCAGTTTCAAACTCACCCACACCCCTGAGTAGCTGATATAGGGTTAGCCGCCCCTGCTTTTAGCGTCATCCCGCTGTTCTTCTTGGTACATTCTCTGAAACTCGCGAAGGCGCGCATCAATCGTCGAGCCTTGGTAATAATTATTGCCGCCAGCCGCCCTTGCAATCCGCAACTGCTCAATTGCAGAAGGCCAAGCACCGGTCAGCGCAAACTTTTCTCCCATAGCGTAATGCCGTAAAGCGACGTTATTGCTTTGGTCGTAGGCATCCGCTAACAAAGTCCACCAAATGGTTTCATTGGGTTGCTGTTTGGTGCGGCTTCGAAGCCAAGCAATCGCTTCAGTGGTTTTGCCCAGCTTGAGCTCCGCCTGAATCATCGCCACTGCTGCCGCAAAGGATTCTGGGTATACCCGCAATGTCGCCTGTGCGATCTGCAGCGCCTCATGGGGCTTGCCTTTAGCCAAAGCCAATTCCGATGCGGTGGTGTCGAGCGCCACACTTTGACGTATTAATGGCGAACCAGGGGCTGCTGCAGCTTGCATGATCTGCCGGGTTTTTTGTAAATAGCCCTCAGCTAAATCTATTTTGCCTTGGCGCTGTGCGACCAGGGCAAGCCCATAAAATCCTTCAAGCTGTTTAATGGGCGCTGCTTGCTTACTAAAGCTTTCAAATACATTGCGCGCATCAAATAAACCACTAGAACCTTTTTGCTGATCTAAACGGGAGCGCGCCTTGATTAAATAAAACTCGAGTGAGCTAGGAACGATTTTGGCATTAACCATCCGCACTCGGTCTTGCATATCGGCAATGCGATCAATGGTCAAGGGATGGGTGCGTACATAAGCTGGCACGCCGCTGTCCATGATGCCAGTGGCTTTTTGTAAGCGCTGAAAGAATGCAGGCATGCCGTTGACGTCATAACCACTGCCTTCCAAAATTAAAAAGCCAATGCGATCGGCTTCACGCTCGGCATCGCGGGAGTAAGCCAACTGATTCTGAATCGATAAGGCCTGACCGCCACGCATTAAGCCGACTGCTGCCGATGGGTTGCTAGAGGCGGCCAAAGCGCCTAGCACCATTCCGGCGATGGCAATCATGGTATTCATGGCCTGCTTATCCATGGAGCGTGCAATGTGCCGCTGCAATACGTGGCCGATCTCATGGCCCATAACGGAGGCAACCTCGGACTCCGTTTCAGCTGCAACCAAGAGCCCCGTATGAAAGCCAATAAAGCCGCCGGGCAATGCAAACGCATTAATGCTCGGCTCTTTGACTGCAAAAACTTCAAAGTTGTATTGGGCACTGCCTAAGGCGTTAGCCCCGCCCAACTGCAAGCGTTTTGCAGCTTGCAGTAAGCGGCGGTCCATTTGATTCAGAAAATCATAAATGGGCAAGTCATTGGAGTAATCCGGATCCGCACGGATTTCCCGCATGATGCGCTCACCAATACGGCGCTCATCCACCGGGCTTAAAGCATCGCCGCCCGGGTCACCCATGTCTGGTAAAACTAAATTAGGCTGTATGCGCGGTGTATTTTTATTTGGCAGAAAAGGGGATTGGGCTTCTTGCGACTGTACTGCTCGCCCCAAATTCTGAAGTGCTGCGGAATTGCCTTCGACCACCACCTCAGAGGCTGGCGCCTTCGGCAGAGGTGTTTGGGCACCCGCAAGGCCCATGGCAAAGATCAATTGCAAGGCCAAGCACTTCCGTCCGATGCCCAAGAGCACCGGCTTTTGCATCCACTTAAAATAGGCTGGTTTTACGATCCCCATCCCTCTATGGTAAAACCTATTTCATGAACCCACTGACTCATTTTGATTCCTCTGGCCAGGCCCATATGGTGAATGTGGGCGATAAGCCCAATACCCACCGCATAGCCATTGCTACCGGCAGCATTTCGATGTTGCCAGCCACCTTTGACTTGGTGGAGGCTGGTAACCACAAAAAAGGGGATGTTTTAGGCATCGCTCGCATTGCCGGCATTCAGGCGTCCAAGAAGACATCGGATCTCATTCCCTTGTGTCATCCATTGGCCCTCAGCCACGTTAGTCTGCAGTTTGAGCTAGACCGGGCCAAGAGCAGCATTCGCTGCCAAGTACAAGTCGAAACCACTGGCCCTACTGGCGTCGAAATGGAAGCCCTTACCGCAGTCCAAGTAGCCTTACTCACCATCTACGACATGTGCAAAGCAGTAGACCGTGGCATGGTGATGGGGGATGTGAAGCTCTTGGAGAAGAGTGGTGGCAAGAGTGGTACGTGGACTGCAGATAAATAGTTCACCGCACACCATTTTTTACTTCAGTAAAACTCCCATTGGTTTTAGTTAAACACAATCAAGCAATTCATGAATTCAACTCCTTAGACGAGGCCATGGCCTTTGCCAAAGAATTGGGTGAATTTGTAACTATTCAGTTTGATGGCAAAGAGGTGGTGGGTGTATTTGGTGCCACTGGGGTTGCGAACGGCAAGTGCCCTGACGGAATCGATTATTCGTGGAAGAAGCGACGCAAGTAATTAAAAATGTAAGTTTTCAATTGTGAGTATTAATTAGTGGCGGCTAATCCTTTTGGAAAGAGCCGCCAGTCCTAACTACATTACTTTGAAGTACGGCATTCCGATGGCAATAAGGGCTGAGGCAAATTACTCATGGCCGAGCGACAAGACCAGCCTCCAGACCATGTTGCCCCATCCGGCTTGGATAAGTCGAGTGGCGTTGGCATTGCGGCATCGGGGTAATTGGTTGGAATGAGCACTAGGCTGTTGGTCCCTTGCGGTGCAACCGTTGCCTGAAAATCAATTGCAATTGCACCGGATTGCAAGATCTCAATGTCCTTGACGCTGCGTGTGGGAGAAAAGCTAAAAGCCCCTTGGGTTGCATCATTCATGGGTGCGACCCCCCCACTTGCAAATGCTTCGGTGACAGCTAACTTGGCACTCGATGACAGGTTCATGCCTTCAATAATCCGGCTGCGAGCAATGTAATCTTGATACTGCGGAACCGCAACGGCAACCAAAATACCGATGATGGCAACGACCACCATGACCTCAATCAGGGTGAAGCCATTTTTGTCAGCGGTGTCGATGGTGTTTTTGTTCTGTAGTGTCATATCAATAAAAATCCCCTAGTGAATGGAGCTCAATGATCTAACAAAGAGCCCACCAACTAGGGGACTAACTGCATCAGATTACTCTGATTTAAGTGTACGACTTTACTGCTTCTTAGTGCTCCTTCTTGCGTCTGCGCTTAGCAAGCTCGCCCACAACCATGACGCCCAAGGCACCCGCAATACTCGCCATTATGGCGAACTCTTGAATACCTTCACCGAATTGCTTGATCATGCCAGGATCCGTCATCATCATGCCGCCTGCAATCCAGCCGAGCAATCCGGCGCCCGCCGTCACAATCAGTGGGAAACGATCAATTAGGAAAAGCACCAAGCGACTACCCGCAATAATGATAGGTACTGAAACGATTAAGCCAAAAACGATGTAGCCAAACTGATGGGCCTGATCGTCCACTTGCCCTGCAGCGCCCGCAATCGCTAAGACGTTATCCAAGCTCATGACCAAATCAGCGACGATGATGGTCTTGATCGCTGCAAACAATTTATCTGGGGCCTCCAAGTCATTACCGTCGTGACCGCTGTTATCTGCCATCAGCTTGTAGCCAATCCAGAGAAGCAGTAAACCGCCCACCACCTTCAGATATGGAATTTGCAAGAGCGTGACTGCGAAAATGGTCAAGATAATACGCAAAATAATTGCACCGGCTGTACCCCATAAAATACCAGCGCGACGTTGGTTAGGATGCAAGTTACGGCAGGCCAATGCAATGATCACCGCATTATCGCCGCCCAGCAAAATATCAATCAAAATGATCTGCAAAACGACAGACCAATCTAACATTGCAAGAAATTCCATGTCATCCTCTAATAATTATTGTGTGTTGAACAACTACTACGGGTAAAGCAAATACCTAAAACTAAATCATTGCCTTTAACAGGTTAGCCATTTCAGAAGGGTTGCGCGTGACCTTAAAGCCGCACTCTTCCATTACTGCTAATTTGGCATCTGCTGTATCCGCTCCGCCAGAGATCAAAGCGCCGGCATGGCCCATGCGCTTACCGGGAGGCGCGGTTACGCCAGCGATAAAACCAACGATGGGTTTTTTCATATTATCTTTGCACCAGAGGGCTGCTTCTGCCTCATCCGGTCCACCAATCTCACCAATCATGATGACGGCATCGGTTTCAGGATCGTCGTTAAACATGCGCATGATGTCGATGTGCTTCAGACCATTAATCGGGTCGCCGCCAATACCGACTGCGGTCGACTGACCTAAACCAATGGCGCTCAACTGACCTACTGCTTCGTAGGTCAAGGTGCCCGAACGGCTGACAACGCCAATGCGGCCTTTTTTATGGATGTGACCAGGCATGATGCCGATCTTGATTTCGTCGGGGGTAATGATGCCTGGGCAGTTAGGACCAAGCAGTAAAGTCTTCTTGCCGCCCTTGGCTTCTTTTTGCGCCATCTTATTGCGCACTTCCAGCATATCGCGCACCGGAATGCCTTCGGTAATGCAAATCACAAAATCTAAATCAGCCTCGACTGCCTCCCAGATGGCAGCAGCAGCGCCTGGAGGCGGTACGTATATAACCGAAACCGTTGCGCCGGTTTGCTGCGCAGCCTCTTTAACAGTGCCGTAAATGGGAATATTAAAAATCGACTCGCCGGCTTTTTTGGGATTGACACCGGCTACGAAACAATTTTTTCCGTTTGCGTACTCTTGGCATTTCTCAGTATGAAACTGCCCGGTCTTGCCGGTAATACCCTGTGTAATTACTTTTGTATTTTTATTAATCAATATTGACATGGTGATTTCCTTGATTATTTCTGTTTTTTAGCCGCAGCAACCACTTTGGTTGCTGCTTCTGCCATGGAGTCGGCGCTGATGATCGGTAAGCCGGATTCAGCCAAAATCTTTTTGCCTAAATCTTCGTTCGTACCCTTCATACGCACAACCAGTGGCACAGATAAATTCACTGCCTTACAGGCAGTCACCACGCCATCGGCAATCACATCGCAGCGCATAATGCCGCCGAAGATGTTGACCAAAATGGCTTCCACGCTCTTATTTTTGAGCATGATCTTAAATGCTTCGGTTACTTTTTCTGCAGTAGCGCCGCCTCCTACGTCGAGGAAGTTGGCTGGCTGCCCACCAAAGAGCTTAATCGTATCCATAGTGGCCATGGCAAGGCCAGCGCCATTGACGAGGCAACCAATATTGCCGTCGAGTGAGATGTACGCCAAATCAAACTTAGACGCTTCGATCTCTGCAGGGTCTTCTTCGTCTTCATCGCGATATGCGACGATCTCCGGATGACGGAACAGGGCATTGGGATCAAAGTTGAACTTGGCATCCAAGGCCTTAATGTTGCCATTGCCCTCCAAAATCAGTGGGTTGATTTCAACAAGTGAGGCATCGGTCTCCCAATAGGTTTTGTAAAGATTCTTAAAAACTTCGCGGGCTTTTGCAACAGAACCATCAGGTACACCAATGCCATGGGCAATGGTGTCGCACTGGGCATCGGTTAAGCCGACCAATGGATCGACAAAGACCTTTATGATTTTTTCAGGGGAATGCTCTGCTACCTCTTCAATGTCCATGCCGCCTTCGCTGGAAGCCATGATCACGTTTTTCTGTGATCCGCGATCAGTCACGATACTGAAGTAGTACTCTTTTTTGATATCAGCGCCGTCTTCAATTAAGAGCCGGCGTACTTTTTGACCTTCTGGGCCGGTTTGATGGGTTTTAAGCTGCATGCCCATAATTTCACTGGCGTATTTTTTGACTTCATCCATGCTCTTGGCTAATTTCACGCCGCCGCCCTTGCCGCGACCACCCGCATGAATCTGAGCCTTAACCACCCACACCGGACCGCCTAGTTTTGCGGCAGCATCCATTGCTTCCTCCACGCTGTGCGCTGGAATGCCATTGGGGACTGGAACATTAAATTGGCGCAGCAGCGCCTTGCCCTGATACTCGTGAATTTTCATCGTTACTCCGGAAACTGTCTGTGCGTGCAGCTAATGGTTAATTAGGACCTATTTTGCCTTTAGCTAAATTTCACAGATTTGACCGCAGTCAACTTAAAAAAATTAGGTTATTGGCAAACGAATGTAAGTCTATCATTTTGCAGTGCATCATTTACCATTTTCTGCACTATTCAGCCCCTTTTTGACGCCCGCCGATGACCTTGGCAACGATTTCCGGGTTGAAACCTTTTGATACCAAAAACCGGTACTGTTTAGCCCGTAATTTCTGATCTTCAGCAATGCTGCCGAATTTCCGCTCAAAGAGCTCTTTGGCTCGCTGAAACTCGGTCGTTTTTAGGCTGTCCAACAAAGCGAGCGAGGTATCGCTTGCCACACCCGCCCGCTGCAACTCGTCTTTTATCTTACGCACACCGTAGCGCTCACTGCGCCGCCTTACTAAAGCCTCGGCAAAGCGCACATCGGAAAGCCAGCCGCGCTTCTCAAAGTCATCCAATACCGCCTCAATCTGCAATTCGCGCGATAGTCCTGAGGGATCTGTTTGCTTACTCTCTTGATCGTGCTCCTGCGGATTGCTGGCCCGGTCTGCTTTTGCTTGGAGGCTTAGGTAATCGCTAAGCTTTTTTGCCAATTCTGCACGGCTATGTTCACGCTGCGATAAAAGGCGCAAAGCCCGAGCTTTAAGACTCGGGCTTTGTTTTTTGCGGCCGACGGAATCAGGCATCTGCCGATTCAATCTCCGCGTCGTCTACCGCATTGGTGATTGCAATACCAGCTTTCACGCCCAGCTTGGCACGAATCTTGGCTTCAATGTCTTTCGCAATTTCAGGATTCTCCCTCAAAAATTCGCGAACATTATCTTTGCCTTGACCAATGCGATCGCCGTTATAGCTATACCAAGAACCAGACTTCTCTACGAGATCGGCTTCTACGCCCATATCGATTATTTCACCTTCACGTGAAATACCTGCGCCATACATGATGTCAAAAATAGCCTCGCGGAATGGCGGTGAGACCTTGTTTTTAACTACCTTCACGCGGGTTTCATTGCCGACTACTTCATCGCCCTTTTTGATGCTACCAATGCGGCGAATATCTAAACGCATGGTGGCGTAGAACTTCAATGCATTGCCACCCGTAGTTGTTTCTGGGGAACCAAACATCACGCCAATCTTCATGCGAATCTGGTTAATGAAGATCACCATGGAGTTGGTCTTCTTGATCGTGCCGGTTAATTTACGCAAGGCTTGGCTCATCAAACGCGCTTGCAAACCAGGCAATGAGTCACCCATATCGCCTTCAATCTCTGCGCGCGGAACTAGGGCTGCCACGGAGTCAATCACAATTAAATCGATTGAGCCGGAACGCACTAAGGCATCTGCAATCTCAAGCGCTTGTTCGCCTGTATCTGGCTGGGAGATGAGTAAGTTATTCACGTCCACACCCAGGCGGGAGGCGTACTGCACATCGAGTGCATGCTCGGCATCGATGAATGCGCAGGTACCGCCAATCTTTTGCATTTCAGCAATTGCATGCAATGTCAGGGTTGTTTTTCCAGATGACTCAGGGCCATAAATTTCAATCACGCGACCACGTGCAAGTCCGCCGACTCCGAGGGCAATGTCTAAGCCCAAAGAACCGCTAGAGACCACCTGAATATCTTGATTGATTTCAGCATCACCCAAACGCATGATGGAGCCCTTGCCAAACTGCTTTTCGATTTGCGCCAATGCCGCCGATAAGGCTTTTTGCTTATCGCCGCTCATGCCATCAAATTCCGATGATGCTGTTTTTTTCTTATCGTCCATTGCCATCCTTTGCTTTTGCCTTTTCGTCTTTTGCCTTCAATGGGGGTACAACCCGCCTCTTTTTCACCTGTTGCACTGCTTTAATCAATCTGGGATCTACTGTATATAAAAACAGTGGTTATTGCAAGTGCTGTTTATTTCGGCTCACGTTGCTGCCTAGTTTGCTCTTGATGGGGCCTGGTTCTGGGGCACTTTAGCTGCCCACCAAAACAGCAATGGCATCGCAATAGCCCAAATTAGTGCAAGTAAAACAAGGGCTTGCGTTTCATTACCCCAAGTCGCTGCCCCTAATTTTACGCCCGCCAGATAGGACAATGGTCCAGTAATGGCCCCCAATACCCCAGCCAGGAGGTATCGCCCCCGCAGCCAAGACATCGATTCATTTAAGGTACACCCCAGAATGACCCACAAGGACACCATCCAGATTGGGGAAAGGTCTGGCAGAAGCCCTTTTGACTCAAAGACCAGACTACCCGTTTGCAACAGCAGGGTATCGGCACAAATGCCCAGCAGCGCAATCTTCAGTAGCAAGCTCGCTTCTTGAGTTCGGGCAGGCGATTGCCACAAATGAAAGCCAGTTACGGCTAGGCAAAAAAACACGGCCGCAGTCACATAACCATAAGCCGCGCCCAAAATGCAGGCAAACCAGCCGAGCTGGAACAAAACAAAGTTGATCAGTTTACGCACAGAAGAGTCCAGACAAAGGCGATTTACCGCTTGTAAAAGGCCAGTGTTACTTCGCCCAAGTAAATCCCGAACTTACTCATTTGGGCCCGGTTGATCATGACCTTATCGTCCATCAAATACATCCAGTCATCGAACTGCACGTTGTAAACCTTGCCATCTACCGGTAATGCCAAGGTGTATTTCCAGTTTAAGGCATTGCCTGCCATCAGGCCAGTGGCAGACCCAACCACATCATCGGCAGTGCCGGTAAAGACGCCGGGGGCTGTTTCCGTCAAGGTCCAAATGCGTTTTTGGGTTGTGCCGTCGGAGTAGAAAAAGTCCTCATCTAAGGTGCCTACCCGTTTACCGTCCTTGACCTCCCAGCTGGCTTTCATGACTACTTTGAACCGTTTCACGACCTCATTGCTACGATTGGTAAAAATACCGTACGCATCAATCGTGCCATTGAAGTAGGTCGTCAGATCCAGAACTGGCTTTTCTTTGGCGTACATCGATACCTGGGGTGCAGAACAGCCGCCTATGAATAAAAGGGTCGCAAAACACAACACAGCAGAACGGAGTAGGGATTTCATTTAGGGGTCTCACAGGTTGGGGCAAGAATCGCAGGGGCGCATGCCTGCCCGATTAGGGCGGTTCTCAGCTTTGGTACGCTTGTTTTGGGGTCAAGCCAAATGGAAAAGAATGCTTTGGCAAACTCCTCACCATCCATTTCGCCCCTTAGCTTGCCGTTGTATAGGAAAACAGTGCCTCGCCCCGGCACGTAAATTGCGGTTAGTGAACTGCCTGGGATCACATCGGGAAAAATCACATCCAATTTTTTTCCCCACGCATTGCGGTCGACTTCACTGATCCCAAGGCGCTGCATTTCTTCCATAGTGCGCTTACTAATATCTGTGCCCTTCAGCGCCCGTAAGTAATTGAGATCCAAGGCAAAGCCGGCTTGGCCGCGCTGATCAGCAACATAAAGGCGTGCGTCATAGACATCAAAACCCCAAAATGTTAGCCGGCCCTGCCCCTGCAATTGCAGTCCCTTCACATAAGGATCCAAGGCTTCTTTGGCCTGCGCTGGGGTAATCAAGAGCAGTGTTGCCGCTAGAAACAGCATTCCCAAGATAACGGCGCGGGCGCGCTGGGTAAGCGGAAAAGAATGCGAAATAGTCATGATTCAAGCATATCGAAGTTTCACTGATCCTGCTTACAATACCCTATCGGCATTACGGCATGAAGTCCCCAACCACCTATGAATGAAAGCAAACCCATGGTACTGAAATTAGGTTACAAGCAGCTGATTGCAGAGGCGATGGAGAAAATTGATACCCTCGATCAAACAGAAGCAATGGCTCTGCTGGATGATCCCGACACATTATTTGTGGATATTCGCGATGTGCGTGAGCTGGAGCGCGAAGGCATGATTCCGCATGCATTTCATGCACCGCGCGGCATGCTGGAATTTTGGGTTGATCCCGAGAGCCCCTATTACAAACCCGAGCTGGGTTCTGGCAAGCGCCTGTTGTTGTACTGTGGCTCTGCTTGGCGCTCTGCCTTGGCCACTGAAATACTGCAACGCATGGGCGTACCCCGAGTTTGCCACATCGAAGGGGGCTTTTCAGCCTGGAAAAAAGCAGGTCTGCCAGTAGCAGAGAAGCCCAGTAAACCGGCGGCCGCGTAATACCCTGTATTACTCTGCAATGCCCTGTCTAAATGGATGGATGCGTTTAAGCTCAGCCCCCTTGAAAATCCAAGCTCTGCCCTCACCTCTTTACCTAAGGCGGATTGCATTGTTTGCTGCATGCAACATCTACTGCCCAACCCAGCCCTATCCACCCCTTTTTTAGTACTGACACACCATGACGACTGACCAAAAAGAAACCTTAGGCTTTCAGGCTGAAGTAAAGCAGTTACTGCAACTCATGATTCATTCCTTGTATTCCAATAAGGAAATTTTCTTACGCGAACTCATCTCGAACGCATCCGATGCGGCCGATAAACTACGCTTTGAGGCCATGACCCACCCCGACTGGTATGAGGCTAATCCAGACTTGGCGATTCAGGTTGAATTAGACAAAGCAGCCCGTACGCTGACCATTTCCGATAATGGCATTGGCATGAGCCGCGATGAAGTCATCAGTAATTTAGGCACAATCGCCAAATCGGGTACCAAAGAATTTTTCTCCAAGCTCTCTGGTGACGAGCAAAAAGACGCTGCGCTGATTGGTCAGTTTGGCGTTGGTTTTTACTCAGCCTTTATTGTTGCTGATCGCATTACCGTGGAAACCCGCAGGGCTGGTCTGCCAGCGAGTGATGGTATTCGTTGGGAGTCCGATGGCTCTGGTGAATTTACCGTCGAGCCCATCAATCGGCCCGAGCGCGGCACATCCATCATCTTGCACCTGCGCGAAGGGGAAGATGATTTCTTGTCACCCTACAAACTCAAGTCGATCATCCGCAAATACTCGGATCACATCTCCTTGCCGATTCAGATGCGCAAAGAAGAGTGGGATGAAGAGAAAAAAGAGCAGGTAGTTAAAGATGAGTTTGAAGCGATTAATCAAGCCAGTGCCCTTTGGTCACGCTCTAAATCCGAAATCAGTGATGAGCAATACACCGAGTTTTACAAGCACCTCTCCCATGACTTTGAAGGCCCCTTGTGCTATTCACACAACCGCGTAGAGGGCCGTAGTGAATTCACCCAATTGCTTTACATACCTGCGCATGCCCCATTTGATTTGTGGGACCGCAATAAGCGGGGTGGCATTCAGTTGTATGTGAAGCGTGTTTTCATCATGGATGATGCCGAGCAACTGATGCCAACCTATTTGCGTTTTGTGACGGGGGTGATTGATTCAACCGACCTGCCACTCAATGTCTCCCGGGAAATTCTGCAAGAGTCACGTGATGTCAAAGTTATCCGCGAGAGTTCAACCAAACGCGTCCTCAGCATGCTGGAGGAATTAGCAAACAGCGAAGATACTGCCAAGTTAGAAAAGTACCGTACCTTTTGGACTGAATTTGGCCAGGTGCTTAAGGAAGGGATTGGTGAAGATCAAGGCAATCAAGAGCGCCTAGCGAAGCTACTGCGCTTTGCCAGCACCCACAGCGATACTGCCGAACAAACGACCTCCCTAGCGGATTACGTCGGCCGTATGAAAGAAGGTCAAGAGGCGATCTTTTACGTAACCGGCGAAACATTCAATGCCGCCCAAAATAGCCCCCACCTCGAAATCTTCCGTAAGAAGGGGGTCGAAGTGCTACTTCTTTCCGATCGGGTGGACGAGTGGATGTTGTCTTTTATGCCTGAGTTTGAGGGCAAAAAGCTCACCTCCGTTGCAAAAGGCGGATTGGATTTAGGTCAGCTTGCCGACGAATCCGAAAAGAAAGAACAAGAATCGACCGAGAAAGAATTCAAAGACCTGCTTGAGAAGATGAAAACCGCCTTGAACGAAAAAGCAAAAGACGTGCGCGTGACCTTTCGTTTAACGGATTCCCCTGCCTGCTTAGTTGCTGATGAAAACGAACTCTCGGGCAATTTGTTGCGCATGCTCAAAGCAGCTGGTCAAGATGCGCCGAGCACCAAACCCATCTTGGAAATTAATCCCGATCATCCTTTGGTTTTAAAACTTAAGCATGACGATGCAGCATTTGATGAATGGGCCAACTTACTCTTTGATCAAGCGCTGCTTGCGGAGGGCGGCCACTTAAGTGATCCAGCGAATTTCGTAAAACGCATGAACAAAATGCTATTAGGCTAAAAACACCATGAGAACAGTAGAAACGCAATTTGGCAAAGCGCCCTATGAGCAACGCGTTAGCATTGGTGGCCATCAGTTGCTGTCGGATGTCGACGCTAGCAAGGCTGGTAGCGATAGTGGACCATCGCCCCATGAGTACCTCGCTGCTGCTTTAGCAAGCTGTACAGGCATGACCCTCAAAATGTATGCCAACCGTAAAAGCTGGGGGCTTGAGAATGCGATTGTGGCGGTGAACATTACGCGCGTTGATGATGTCGAACGCTTTCAGCGCAACATTACCCTAATTGGTAATTTAGATACAGAACAAACTGCGCGCCTACTGGATATTGCTGATAAGTGCCCAGTCCATAAAGCACTGATTGGTACGATTGCCATCGAAACCCAGCTTGTGCCCTAGCGCAAGCGGGTTTGATCCACTCGTTGACTGGCTTTACTTCGTGGTAGTCGAAGATCCTGAACTCGAACCGGATGTTTGACCCGCTTTGAAGCCTTGGTTGTATTGCGCTTGCTTCTCTTTTTCATAGGCATCGTAAACATAACCGGATGCTGCGCCTACTGCTGCGCCACCAACCGCACCCCAAATTGGGTTGCCGTGGAAAATGGCTGTGCCCACTGCGCCCGCTGCAGCACCAATTGAGGCACCTGAGAGCGTACGTTGTTCTGTATTGCTCATATTCGAGCAACCTGCAGCGAGAAGCACTACTGAACTAATGGCAATTATTTTTTTCATGGATTGAACTCCTTCAAACATTCATTAAGTGGATTAGCGTGCGCAAGGGAAGCGAACGGTCAAGAATCGCAGGAAAGTTCCCGATGCAGGGCCACTGGCTGCCGGTGGATTCGCTTGAACCCACTGCGTATATCCCGTAATAACCTCGTCACGCGTTGGTGCAGGCTGCTTAATGCAAATATTGGATGCAGATGTTTTTGGATTGCGGGTAGCTAAATAGGTGTCATAGATTGCCGTGACATAACCAACGCAAAAGCTGCGTGATTCTGGACTGGCTGGGGTTTTACATGCCGTGACCAACTCTTGGGTGCTGAGCACTGGTATTTTTTCCTGGGCTTGGGCGGCACCGGAAAATGCGAAAACAGCAAAAACAGCAGGGATCAGTCGTTTCATGGATTCTCTCTCAGGTCAATATCCCTCAATCATAATCCAAGGGATTGTACTTTTTGCATTATTCCAAGGCGCCCTTAGTCGGCCATGATTTTTAGTGGGTGAGCAATCCGATCGGGTGCTTATTTAAGGTGAGCGTGGCCTTAATTGACTAATGGTCGCCTGGCCAGTAAAAACGCCTTTGGGCAGGTCTGCATAGCCTCTCTATAATGGGGTATGGCTATTTATGAACTCGATGGTATTGCTCCCCAACTCGGCGCAGGCGCTTTTGTAGCAGACAGTGCCGAAGTGATTGGGCATGTGCACTTAGGCAAAAATGCCAGCGTCTGGTCAAAGACCGTCGTGCGCGGTGACAACGATCAAGTCACCATTGGCGATGAGAGCAATGTTCAAGATGCCTCTGTACTCCACTCCGATCCTGGATTTCCGCTCCTCATTGGTAAGCGAGTCTCGATTGGCCACAAGGTCATGCTGCATGGCTGCACGATTGGCGATGGCTCGTTAATTGGCATTGGCGCCATCGTCCTCAATGGCGCCAAGATTGGCAAGCACTGCCTAGTCGGTGCTGGCGCCCTCGTTACCGAAGGTAAAGAGTTTCCCGATGGCTCGATGATTTTAGGTTCGCCAGCCAAGGCAGTTAAAACGCTGAGTCCTGAGCACATCCAGAACATCGAACGCATTGCTGACCACTATGTTGAAAACGCCGCGCGCTTTCGGGCTAGTTTAAAAAAGATCGGTTAACTTACTTTGCTACCCGTACTCAGCGTCGTCGTTCCGGTTTTTGCGCTGATTCTGGCGGGCTTTATCGCCGGCAAAACAGGCAAGCTCGGTCCCAACGCTTCTACTGAAATCAACCGCTTTGTTGTCTGGTTAGCACTGCCTGCGCAACTCTTTAACTTCACCGCCAATAGCGATTGGCAAACCCTGTGGCAACCGGGTTTCATCATTGCGTTTAGTGCGGGGTGTTTTGCGGTTTACATCGCACTGCTTCTGTACCGCTGGTATCACACACGCGATTGGGCGGCGGCCAGCTTTACCGGATTAAGTGGCTCGTACTCCAACACCGGTTACATGGGCATTCCGCTTTGCCTCTTGGCTCTGGGCGACGACGGATTGGCACCCGCGGTGATTGCAACCTTGGTGGTGGTCTGCGGGCTCTTTGCCCTCGCCATTGTCTTTATTGAGTTCGGCAAACAAGGGCATAAGCCCTGGTACGCAATCATTGGTATTGTTCTGGGCTCATTAATAAAAAATCCCTTACTGGTCGCACCGATTGCGGGAGCAGCATGGTCTGCGAGCGGCTTGCAAATGCTGGAACCTGCTCAGCAGTTTTTATCCTTCCTTGCCGCAGCAGCCAGTCCCTGCGCCCTCGTGTCGATTGGTCTCTTTCTAATGCAAAAGAGCGATAGCAAAGTGAGCGGGGTTTGGAGCCTAACGTTCATCAAGTTAATCGTGCAACCCGGTGTGGCTTGGCTAGTTGCAGGCCCTATTCTCGGCCTACCTTTATTTTGGGTTCAGGCTGCCGTACTGATGAGCGCCCTGCCTACGGGTACAGGGCCTTTTATGTTGGCGCAGTATTACCAAGCCGATGGCTCCGCCATCTCACGTGTGGTTTTACAAACCACGCTGGGCTCGATCGTAACCCTGTCCATGATCATCTGGTGGATTAACCAGACAAGCTAAATAAACAGCACGATTAAAAAGAGGGATTCGGCCCTTCTGCGTCGATTTGTTTTTCCCACGACGCATTGATAAAAGCCGGCAGTGCCATGCACTCCTGAAAGATCGCCATCAAGCGCGGATAGAGCGCGACATCCATCTTGGCATCCAGTGCATTAAAGAGTTGCGGCACCAAACAGATGTCCGCCAAGGTCACTTGGTCACCATAACAAAAACGCCCTGAGCGCGAATCCTTGCTGATCTGCGCCTCAAGACCAGCTAGGCCGGTAGCAACCCAGTGCCGATACCAGGTACTACGCGCCTCTTCACTGACTTCCAATTGGCGAACGAGGTAGCGTAACACCCGTAAATTATCAATCGGATGAATGTCCGCAGCAATGTCCAGCGCGAGTGCTCGCACCCAAGCGCGATCCACTGGATTGCTAGGCAATAGGGGCGGATTAGGATAAGCCTCATCTAAATACTCCACAATGGCAAGCGATTGGTGGATGCGCACATCGCCCTCTTCATACAGCGGAATCAAACGATTGGGATTTTTTGCGCTGTACTCGGGCTGCAGCTGATCGCCGCCTTTTTTAGTGAGGTGCGTAGCGATGGTGTCGTAATCGATGCCCTTAAGGTTCAGTGCGATGCGAACCCGAAAGGCTGCCGAGCTTCGCCAAAAACTATAGAGACGGGGTTTCATAGAAAGTACTTCATAAAAAAGATGGTGAGAATTAAAGAATTAACGTGATCGTGTAATAAAGCGCTTCGGTACGCGTAAGTTCCAATAAATGGCGGCTGCTCTAAAACCAAAGATCAGCAGCATGCAGGCAATCGCACCTTGCGTTGTATAGGCGGGAGCGTATTCCAAAATCAAGATGTACACAATGCAGCCCAGGGAAACGGGAATCGCATAGAGCTCGTGCGACATCAAGAGGTTTTTTCTACCCGCTACCATATCGCGAATCAAGCCGCCGCCAATCGCGGTAATCACGCCGAGGATCACGGGCGCGAGCGGTAAACCGAAGTCCATATTCCAGGCCTTATCGGCCCCCTGAATACCAAACAAAGCAGCACCAAAGCCATCCAAGTAAAGCATCCAGCGGTAAATCTGTGGCTGCGTAAAAAAAGCCTCTAAATAAAAAGCGATGGCACTAGCAACTAAAGCAACCCATAAATAAATCGGCAGGCTTGCCCAAAAAACCGGGGTTTCTAAAATCAAGTCGCGCAGGGTGCCGCCGCCAATCGCTGTGATCAAGCCCAATACCATCACGCCAAACAAATCCACGCCGCGATCGGCAATGGCTAGTACGCCAGTAACCGCAAATGCAATCGTTGCAATGATGCCAATCCAAAAACTGAGGTTTTCCATAGGGTGCAGTCTAAAGCACTTCGCTAGTACTACCGATTTTTAGGCAATAAAAAACCCGCTCCGAAGAGCGGGTTCATAAAGCCCCAAGAGTTTACTTGGGGATCAAACGAGCAACTTAGGTTGCATTCGTATTGAGTGTATCGCCTCGTAAGGTTGGGTAACGTACGTGATCGATCAGCTCTTGAATATCTTTACGTGGGGCAGGAGTTATCAAGCTCACCAAGATAATCAATCCAAAGCCGACTGGCACGCCAAAAATACCAGCAGAAATTGGCTGAATTCCATACCAAAGTTCAACTGGTGAGGTTACGCCGAATACACCACGTAACCATGGCTGAGTTGTAACCATGTAATAAGCGGTTACAGCCAAACCAGCGACCATACCCACGCAAGCACCCGCTTTGTTAGCGCGCTTCCAGAAAATACCAAGGGTAAGTGCTGGGAAGAACGATGCAGCAGCAAAGGAGAAGGCCGCGCCAACCAAGAACAAGATGTCAGCTGGTTTCTGAGAAGCAACATACGCTGCCGCTAAAGCCACCAACAACAACAATGCTTTGGAAATTGCAACACGACGGCTTGCAGGTGCATTGGGGTCGATCATTTTGTAGTACAGGTCATGTGACAGTGCGTTAGCAATCGTCAACAGGAGTCCGTCAGCAGTCGACAGCGCAGCAGCCAAACCACCCGCTGCCACCATGCCGGAAATCACGTATGGCAAGCCACCGATTTCTGGGGTTGCCAGAACGATGATGTCACCACCAATGGTCATTTCTGCTAACTGGAAAATACCATCTTTATTAACGTCAGCAACCGATAACAACGATGGATCTACCTTGGTCCACTGCGCGATCCAGCCCGGCAGTTGATCAAATGGTGTTCCAACTAGTACCGTAAAGATCTCGTACTTCACCAACACTGCCAAAGCAGGCGCCGTGAAATACAGCAAGAAGATGAAGAACAAGGACCATGTCACCGACTCACGCGCTTGCTTTACCGACGGAGTCGTGTAAAAACGCATCAGAATGTGTGGCAATGCCGCTGTACCCACCATCAAACAGAAGATCAAGGCTAAGAAGTTACGACGCGAGGTATCAAATGCAGCACGCGCTTTCTCGTCACCATCTGGATTGCCCGCAAACTGCTGAGCATGGCGAGGCATGTTAGCAAGTGGGTTCGAGCGGGCTGTTGCACCGGCACGTTGCGCTGTCCAGGCTTTTTTCGCTGCTTCTGCATCCTTAGGAACTGCAGCCAAGGCTTTTTCAGCTGCGGCGATTTCAGGTGCAGGTGCATTTGCAGCCTTCAACTCAGCAACTTTTTGCTCGGCAGCTGCTTTATCGGCAGCGAGTGCAGCAGGAACGTCTTTCAGCTTCTCACCAAGAGCGTCAGCACGTGCCTTGAAAATCGCACGAACTTCGAGCTCTTTTGGATCCTTGATCAGCTCAGCTTCTTTGGCCGTTACTTTTTCAAGTTGTTGACCATAGACTAACTGGGGAATTGGAACGCCGGTTTGCTTAACAGATAACCAAACTACAGGAATCATGTAAGCAATGATCAAGATGATGTACTGCGCAACTTGTGTCCAAGTAACCGCACGCATACCACCCAAGAACGAGCAAACCAAAATACCAGCCAAACCTAAGAAAATACCAATCTCAAATGGCACGCCAGCCAAACGGGTTGTAATCAAACCAACACCGTAAATCTGGGCAACCACGTAGACGAAGGAGCACAAAATAGCAGCGAAAATTCCGATGAAGCGGGGAAGATTGCCGTCATAGCGTGCACCCAAGAAGTCTGGGATGGTAAATTGACCGAACTTACGTAAGTAAGGGGCCAAGAACAAGGCCACCAAACAGTAACCGCCGGTCCAGCCCATGATGAAGGCCAGGCCGCCGTAACCCGTCAAGTACAAGGTACCGGCCATACCGATAAACGACGCGGCCGACATCCAGTCCGAACCCGTTGCCATACCGTTATAGACCGCCGGAACGCGTCGACCCGCTACGTAATATTCTGCAGCATCATTGGTGCGGCTCATTACGCCAATACCAGCGTAGAGCAATACCGTTGCGCCCAAGAAGACGTAACCAATCATTGCACGGCTTAAACCCATTTGCTCTGCAATACCTAGCAGAATAACAAATAGAATAAAGCCGCCCGTGTAGTAGCCGTATATCTTGTTTAGGCCTTTTTTGAAAGCGGCATTACTTGAGCCGCCGCCGAAGACGCTACCATCTCCACCACTAGGTGTCATTCCAGCCATGATTAGTCCTCCTCCACTTCAGCGCAATCGTATTCTTTGTCAAGGTTGTTCATGTAGTGCGCGTAGTAGGCAATGATCAGAACATAAGTTACTAAAGCACCTTGTGCCCCGACCCAAAAACTAAACGGCCATCCAAAAAAATTAAAGCTTAAATCACGGGCATAAAAGCCCACAACAAAGGTCACGATGAACCAGATGGCTAACAGAATTGCCGTCATCCTTAAGGTTTTGGACCAATATTGCTTATGCGATTCTGTTAATTGCATAACAGTTTCTCCTTTAGTTAAAAAAATACATCTACTAATGCACTACTTAATACACACTACTAAAAACCACTAAACAGCCAAACCGGTTTCTCGCTCCAGCTGCTTAGCAAATTTGGGTTCAAAATTTTTGAGGTGAAGAATGATTTTGGTGGCCTCTTCAGGCTGATTGCGCTCGGCATATACCCGGGCCAGCTGGTACCAGGCATAGGGGCTCATGGGCTGCAACTTCGTATTTTTCTTGAGGGCCTTGATGGCCTCGTCAAAGCGCTGTAATTGAATTAATACGAGTCCAAGCCCATACCAGGCTTGGTCTAAATTTTCATTGAGCTTAATCGCTTGGCGAAAGCTGTGTTCCGCATCCTGAGTCTGCCCCATCTCTTCTTGCAAGAAACCGAGGTTGTACCAGAGAGCAGCAGACGCATCGGGCTTTTGAGTCAAGCGCTTGTAGTCAGCTATGGCGCCTGCCTTATCGCCATACTCGGTCTTCATGAATGCCAAGCTGGTCAGCACATAGTCGTCGTGGGGAAACTTACGATTCATTTCCTCAAATACATCCATCGCCTGATTTTTTAAACCGATAACGATCAGCGCGTTAGCACGCCACTTCAGCAGATACCAGTCAAGGGAGCGTTTATTTACTGGCATGCTTCAATTCCGATGGAGATGCAGTGCTCGATCTTGGCTAAGGTCACAGCAATGTAGAGAACCCCAACAATACAAAATGCAACGAAGGGGATCTGACGATCAAGGATTTGCTTGGGCGAAATAAAGCGCGCTGTGAGAGTCCACGGTTTATTAATGATGCCAATCAGTTGATAGAACAAATTAGTATCACGGCCTTGGCCAGCTAAAACATAGAGCAAGCCTTGGCCAATCAGACCTAAGGCGCCGATGTACAAAACGAGCTGGGCAATGTTTAAAAATAAAAGCACTAAAAATCCTAAAAGTTACAGTCCGACTTGGAACGCATAGAAGTACAAGGATTATGGTGCCTATGGCAGGGTCGCCAAATCAGTGCTTTCCCCTATAAAACCGTGAAAAAATGAGGGTTTTTGAGGCTAACCTAACTCGGAATCCAGTTCGCCTGACGGGCAATACGGCGCAATGTTGCCCATGAACTGGCTTCCCGCTTTAAATAAGGCCAGAGGCGCATCAGCAGTTCTGCCGTGGCAAAGGTGTCTGCGGCAGCTTGATGGCGGACTGCACACTCGATGCCAAAGTGCTCCAACCAATCATCCAAGGCGCGCAAACTAGGGTTTACCCCTGTAATTTTGGCCAAGGGCTCGATGTCGAGCCATTCATTTTGAAGGGGTTCTAACCCAAATAAACCATAAGCTCGGTTAATCATGGCCTCATCAAATGCAGCATGAAATGCCAATAATGGGCAATGCCCAACCCAGGCTCGAAACTCTTCAAGCACCTCTACCGGTGACCTTCCCTCAGATTGCGCCTGCGCGCCAATGTGGTGAACCAAAATATTGTCCTTGCTGCTCGGCAGATTTTGTTTAAGTACAGCCTCATAACTATCGCCAATCACAATCGATATGCGCTCAAAATCCGGACTGACATCCAGTGCCACGGCTGCAATCGCCAGCAGTCGATCTGAGTGCGGATCTAAACCACTCGTTTCCACGTCGAGCACAATCCAGCGCCGCACTTCGGGCTGTTTTGCCTTAAATAGTGCACGAAGCCCATCAAACAGGGGCGCATCCTTCAGATTAGCGAACATAGTCCAGCTGCAAGTGCTGTTGTAAGGAGCGCACTTTGAGTAGCGACTCTTTTAAGATGCTGCGATCCACCGAGTTCAGCTGATCGATGTCAATCACATTGGGGTTGCCATTGATGCTGACTTCACCAATTTGCACGGCCAGGCGCTGGGTTTGCAAAAACTCGAATGCCGTAATCCAAGCAGCGCTCTCTGCCTCAGGCACATTCAAGGCGCGCCCTACCGCGGCTAAACGTTCCCGCGTATTAATTACCTCAATACCATGCGCCAAGGAATAGATTCGCGCTGCATCTACCATCAATGCAGTGCCTTGTAACTTCAGGTCAATGGTTTTTTGGCCATTGATCTCAGTCGGCTCAATCGCGCCCAACCAATTCAGGGGTACCCGTGAATTGAGGGCATTCTCTGCCAATAATTTAATGAAGCGGGGAATGGCCGCCGCTTTCACGCGCACGTATTCTTTCAGGGGTATCAACAAGTCGGCGTTACCCGCAAGCGCCCTCAGATCAAAGAAGATGCTGGCTTTTAATAAGTCTTCTGGATTACCTTGCTCAATCCAGCGATCAAAGCGATGAAGCCATTCCTGCTGCGACAAACAGAGCTCCGAATTGCTAGCCATGATGTTGCCCTTGCACAGCGGATAGCCACACGCATCGAGAGCCTCGTTCACTTCCCGAGCGAATTGAAGGTAGATCGCGCGCTGCGCCTCACCCTCTTCATCGGCATACACCAAGGCGTTGTCTTGGTCGGTCGCTATGGTCTGTTCGCTGCGCCCCTCCGAACCCAAGGCAATCCAGGCAAAGCGGCTACGATTCAATTGATAGCGGTCCGCAACCATGGCAATCAGTTGCTCCGTCAACACATCATTTAAATGGCTAATGAGTGCGGTTAACTGGCGTGCTTGTACGCCTTGACCTAGTAAGTTGCGTGCAAAGGTCCGAATATCATCAGCGCATTTTTTCAAACCCTGCAGATCGTCGGTCCCTCGAATGGCCGTACTGATATTACTGAGCGAGAGGCGCTGCAAGGAAAATAAATCCCGCTCGGAAATGATTCCAATCAGGCGGCCGCGATCCAAAATCGGCAAGTGGCGAATATTAAAACGCGACATCATAAGGCCTGCCATCTCAGCCGTGTCGTCGACACTTAAGGTTTTGACTCCGGTCGACATCACACTTGAAATGGGTGTATTGAGATCTAAATTACTCAGCGTCACACGTGATAAGACGTCATACCGCGTCAAGATACCGACGATGGTTTGCTCATCCTCGCAAATTAAGATCGACCCTACTTTTTTCTCGTGGATCAGGGTCAGCGCTTCGCGCAGGGGAGTATTAGGGCTGGTGGTTAACGGCTTTTTTAAGCGTAAATCACCGAGGCGACTTTCCAGCGATTGCTCTGCTAGGGCCTGTGAGGCAAAGGAATTGCGCAGAGCCGTTCGGGATTCTTGAAGCAAACCCCAAATACGATTGCTTAAAAAATCACTAAAGGGCTTGGATTGCGCTTGCAACTGGCGCATCGCTGTGACCGGGAAGAGCAAACAGAAACAGTCGTCTACAGCACTATAGATGGTGGAAACAGGCCGGTTTGCAAAGGCCGAACCAATCGAAAACAAACTACCTGCATCCAACAGAAAAGCGGTTTCTTCTATTCCGGGAATATCGCGACGACCCGATACGCGACCCTGCCGTATTAAATAGAGGAACTGAGGGGGACCATCGGCCGGCGCAAGAATGCGCTCTTTGGGCGCAAAGTAGGCCTCGCGCGATTGTTTCAGAAAAAAATCGACGTCGGCTTCGGCCATTTTTGAAAATGGCAAGCTTTGCATCACCTGTTGCCGTAAGTTTTGCACCAGGCTATGGGAAGAAGAAGTATGTTGCGAGTCTTGCCCTGTCATTCGTCAATGTGCTTGTATGTTCGTAACTTATCTACGGGGAATGCCCTGAAATTAAATACAAAGCCAATCAAGTCCCTACAAATCATCATATGTTCATTTGGCTGACTTATCAATACAATAGAAATACTTCGATATAGCTAGGCAATCACATGAACCCCACCACCATCAACATCGTCAGCAGCGTTATTTTTGCCTTGGCGATTATTCATACCTTTTCCACCGCCTTTTTTGAGGGTTTGGCACACAAGCAACCCAACCATGCCGGGGTATGGCATTTGCTCGGCGAAGTGGAAGTGGTGTTTGGATTTTGGGCCATGGTCCTGGTTTCCTTCTTTTTTATTTACACCGGATCCGATGCCACGATTGCCTATTTAGAGAAACTCAACTTTACCGAGCCGCTTTTTGTATTCGTAATCATGATCATTGCGGCAAGTAAGCCGGTTCTCGAGTTTTGCTTGTTCTTGGTATTGCGTGTCACGGCCATTCTGCCGGTTAAAAAGTCGGTAGGCTTTCTGTGGGTCACACTCACCCTCGTTCCCCTTTTAGGCTCGTTTATTACGGAACCGGCCGCCATGACGGTTGCCGCATTACTGCTGCGTGACTACTATTTTTCTAAACGCATTTCACCCAAGTTGATGTATGCCGGACTGGCGGTGCTCTTTGTCAACATCTCAATTGGTGGCGCCCTCACTCCCTATGCAGCGCCTCCCATTTTGATGGTGGCCAGCACCTGGAACTGGGATCTCTGGTTCATGCTCGAAAACTTTGGCTGGCGTTCTGCGGTTGCAGTGGTAGCGAATTCCACTTTACTGGCATTCTTGTTTTATAAAGAGTTGCGTGGCTTCAATATCCAGCCCAATGAAAAGAAAATTGATGCCATTCCAGTGAGCGTGATTTTTATTCACTTAGCCTTCTTGGTGGCAGTGGTCGTTTCAGTACACCACTCGGTTTTATTCATGGGTTTGTTTTTATTCTTTGTGGGCTACACCACCGCGTATGCTCGCTATCAAAATAAGCTCATCATTCGCGAGAGTTTGTTAGTTGCGTTTTTCTTGGCTGGGCTCGTCGTCTTGGGCAGCCAACAAAAATGGTGGCTGCAACCCCTCCTCGTTAATCTCGATTCAACGACGGTCTACTATGGCGCCACGGTTTTAACCGCCATCACGGATAACGCGGCGCTCACCTATTTAGGCTCACTGGTCGAAGGTTTGTCCGATGAGTTCAAGTATTCACTAGTAGCGGGCGCCCTCACCGGCGGCGGCTTAACCGTGATCGCCAATGCACCCAATCCTGCTGGCTACTCTATTCTGAAATCAAGTTTTCATGAAGGCGCAATTAATCCGCTGTATCTATTTTTATACGCTGTACCGCCGACGATCATTGCCATCATTGCCTTCCGCTTTATTTAAGGTATTGCCCCATGCCTAAGCTGATTGCATTTGATGCCTACGGCACCCTCCTCGATGTGTATTCGATGGGGGTGTTGGCGGAAACGCTGTTTCCGGGTCAGGGGCAGTCTTTAACTGTGCTGTGGCGTGATCGCCAAATTGAATACACCCGCCTGATTACGATGAGCGATCCTACGGGATCAGCGCACTATCAATCCTTCTGGGATCTCACCATTGCAGCGCTGCGTTTTTCCTGCAAACGCCTCGCAATTCCATTAGACCAAGATCAGGAAGCGCAGCTGATGGGCCAATATGCCAAGTTGAGCGCTTTCTCGGAATGCCAAGCAACGCTGAGTCAGATTAAACAAGCGGGGATCGCTACGGCAGTACTCTCGAATGGTAATCAAGCCATGCTGTCCAAGGCATTGCAAGCGAATCAACTCGATATCCTATTGGATCGCGTCATTTCCGTAGATGAAGTACGCCAATTTAAAGTAAGTCCTGCAAGCTATGGTTTATTAACCAGCCATTTTGGATGTGCGCCCAAAGACATTTTGTTTGTTTCAAGCAATGCCTGGGATGTGATTGGCGCCGGCTGGTTTGGGCTGAAG
>CAMDKY010000007.1 GCA_945901245.1 Polynucleobacter meluiroseus
AAATGCGTTCAGGGTGACATTACGAAGCAAACTTTAGGCATGTTCGTTAGTCGTTTGCGGGCTCAGCTGGATCCCTATTTTGCTAAAACCCACATAGGCTCCATACAAATCAAACAGATTTCTGAGTTCATACTTCATTTACAAGATCAGGCCATTCGCCCGATTACGATTAAGCAATACTTAGGCCTACTAAAGCGAATCTTGCAAATCGCCCTAGATGAGGGAGCCATCTACAAATTACCGACCTTCCCAAAGTTAAAAACCAAGAGTATCCCCAGGGGCAGCTTTAGTTTGATTGAGTCTTTAGCCTTAGTGAGGGCCTCTAAGCAATTAGCCAATATTGAAGAGGAGGGCCCTAAAGTAAGTCACCGCCTAACCTCTGCTGGAGCCTATATTAAACGGGAATCGGTCCCCAAAGAGATGCGCTGGCTGATCCGTTTTATGGTTAATTCTTTCATCAGGCCAGTGGATATAAAACTGATACAGCATAAGCATATTGAGATCATTACAGGCCAAAATACCTACCTCAGACTCAACCTACCTGAGACCAAAAGACACAGAGGGCAGGTAGTTACCATGCGAGCAGCCAAGGGTGTGTACGAATCAATAAAAAAACATCAAGATACGCGTGGTTTCGGAGGTCCAGATGATTATCTATTTCTGCCGGAGGCAAAAGACCGTGAAGGCGCAATACAGCTCATTACAACGCACTTTAGAAAAGTATTAGAAAAAGCAAATTTGAGAATCGGCCAATATGGGCAACTGCGTACCTTGTATAGCCTAAGGCATACTGCCATTACATTTAGACTGCTCTATGGCAACGGTATTGATCTTCTGACGCTTGCCAGAAATGCACGAACTTCAGTTGAAATGATCGAGCGATTCTATTCATCAGATTTAACAGCAGAGATGAATATTGAGATGCTGCAAAGTAAACGCAGCAAGCAAAACCTGATTTGATCCAAATGTATAAAGAAAAAACCCACTGTGTTGCCACAGTGGGTTGATTTGATACCTGACTAATCATCAACTAGCTTGCGCTAGCATCCAATTAGAAAGTGTGACGCATACCAACAGCGTAGTTATTCGCGTTGTAGCTGGTATTACGTGCAGTTGCTGGGTTAACAGTGCTGTTTGCAGCGTTGGACTGTGATGCGTTACCCCAAATTGCATACAGGTTTGTACGCTTGCTCAGAACATAGTTTGTACCCAACTGATAGCCGTTGATGTTGGCAGATTGCACATCAAAACCAGTATTTTCCCATGCGCCTGTGCTTACAGAAGCAAACACATTCACAGTTTTGGTCAGATTACTACGCACACCAAGCTGCTGTGCTGTGTAGCGCTGGAAGTACAGGCTATTGTTGTCTGCACTGGCTTTGCGGTTAATGTAGCTGGCAAACGCTTGCAAAATACCAAAGTCATAAGTACCAGCAAGGTACATTTGATTGTCGTTTACGTTACGACCCATTGTTGGGTTTTGTCCTGCGCCAAAGATAGTAAATGTATTAGGAGCTGTAGTTGGCGATGTGCCAGGTGTTGCAGCAGTTACTTGGTTGTTTAATGACTGGTAGTTGGCTGTCAAGAACAATTTCTTGAATGTGTAGTTCACGCCAAGTCCCCAACCCATGGTGCTGTTTGAGCCGCCACTTGTAGCAGAGTTTTGAGTTGTATCATTGCCATTGAGAATGAACATGGCATTGCCCTGAAAGCCAGATAAATTTTCAGTTGCAAACTTGATGGTGTTGTTGGCACGGACTGTGTAGCTTTGACCGCCAGTTAAACCATAGCTGGTTTGGGTTCCTATACCAGCACCGCCGGCATTACCGTTTACCGTATAGATTAAATCACCTACAACGTTGTTGTTTGCGCCAGCTGTAGTGCGGCTTACAACGTCATGGATTGTGGTTTGTTGCGTACCCATGGAAACGCGTCCAAGACCTTTTTGGCTCAGACCAATAAAAGCCTGACGGTTGTTAAAAGTTGATAATAAACCGCTGTCATTTGATGCGGAGTTGGGAAGCAAACCAGTTTCAAATGTAAAGAATGCTGCTGTGCCGCCACCCAAATCTTCTGTGCCACGGAAACCTAAACGGCTTGTTGCTTGACCAGCTTGTTGGACCGATAAGGCTGTGCTTTTGTTAACTGTTGTTGGTTGTGCGTTGCGATAGTTACCGCCGCCAAAACCCATATCCAAAATACCGTAAACAGTCACTGAAGACTGCGCTTGAGCTGCACCAGCAAATGCTGTTACCGCTGCGATTGCAAATAGCGATTTTTTCATTCTTTAAATCTCCATAAATTAAAAGTAATGCCCAAATAATTTGGGACTGATGAATTTTCTCTCTTTTCGCCTATTAGACTAGGCGTAGAGGCACATGCAGGTACTTTTGCTTGTGAAAAGGATGTTTTTTGGCTTTCTTTGTTGTATCAAGGCAACAAGGGCTTGGTTTTTTGCTCTTTTTAGCCTGTTAATGCCAAAATTGTCAGATGGCAAGCCGTCAATTCCTAAAAATTCTCCAGTTAGCTCGTTTTGGTGATGTTTCTGCGCAACAAAACTTAGCAACAGTTTATTTAAGCGGTGCATTTAATACCCCCATTCAGCCAGCTAACTCCTTAGTTTGGCTCGAAAGATCCTATTTTTCTATTATAAATCAGTCAGTTATAGATACAAGCTCAGATGATGCCTCTGATTTCGATTTCGGTGAGTCCCTTGTCCCTATATTTAGCCTTTTAAGCACCATTCCCCTTGTCAATACCGTTGGCTCCCCTGCCTTTCCCTTTGGATGGAGGCTGTTTTGGAAGCTAGCCAAGGTCCCGGACTCTTTGCCTCCCTCACCCTCTTCCGTTGGTTTCAATTCACCGCTCTTTGAAGTAGCGCTCAGCGCACGATGGCAACTCATCCAATTTTTACTGTCGCCTGAGTATGCAAATGAACAGACTCGCTTACGCGATTGGCTTGCCTCTCGCGATGCCGAAGAAATGAATTCCGTACCTGCTGTAGATTTGCTCGCACTGCAACTGGTGTGTAAATCCTATTTACAGTCGCTTGCCGAAACTGAAAATACCTTTACCCAAGCCGCAAAAGAATTATTACTACGTCTTCAGCCCAAAGATGAAACCCTCTCCGGTATTTGGTCACAGTGGCTTAGTAGTGGCAAGCAGGATCATTTAGTAGAAGCGGCAGAAATGGGCTTAACGATTGCACGCCTGACGCTTGGATTGCAACTAGCGCAATTGGATGGTGTTTCTGCTTCTGTTTCTGCTTCTGTTTCTGATTCCGTTTCTACTTCTACTAGTAGCGCCGCTGAAGTGGATAAGGGTCGCTCCAATGCCTCCCTCAAGAAAGCCGTCTATTGGCTCGAGTTAGCAGCCAAGGATGGTGATCGCGATGCTTGGTTTGCGCTCGGCGAGATTTATCGCCGTCCGCAGTTCTCGGGGTACAACGCTGCCGAGAGTGATCACTGCTTTGATCGCGCTGCTGATCTAGGGCATGCCCAGGCGCAGTTTCGGAAAGGGGCAAACTTATGGCGCAAGCGCGAGAAGCTCGATGAAAAAGTAAAAGGATTACAAGCATCCTATTGGGTATGGCAAGCACAGCAACAAGGCGTGCTTGAGGCAAAGGACTTACTGACAAAGATTCTGGAAAGTTGTCCCAGGCCCGCTGTCAATGATTGGCATGATTTAGCGCTGCTGGCGGAGCAAGCAATTAGTCGCCACGCTGAATACAAAATCGAATACGAATGGCTCTTGCTATGCCATCGCCTAGTCATAGCGAACCAGTTTCATTTTAGTAAATCCGAATTACTCTTAGCGGACATCGCCCAGCTGCAACATGAGCACTGTGTCGTGGTGGATATTCGCTGGGAACTGCCTAAGATTTTGCCCAGGTTAATTCAGATTGAAACCATTGGGCAGCGCCGCGCCCTACTCGCTGCTGGAAAAGTATTCGCCGGCAACAATGGCAGTGAACTCGGCGGGGCATCCAAGTCACGCGACCCCATCGCCCGCAATACAGACGAGTACGAAGATGACTTATTCAACAGTAGGGAGCGCGAGGGCAACCTGCGGCAACGGCGTTACCGCTTTGATAAAGTGAGTCAGTGGTTGCTTGATACTTTTACTAAAGAACCCACTACATCACCCGCAAAAAAGAAATGATGCGACTTTACTGAGACTACGACTGTTGCTCTGCCTCAGCCCTGGCCTTATCGAGCTCTGCATCCTTTAAATCATCCGCAATATCTTCGGCTGATTTCTTGGGCTGATAGAAGCGTGCAATCAGTAAACCCAACTCATAAAGCAAGGTCATCGGAATCGCCAACAGCAATTGCGAGAGTACGTCGGGCGGCGTCACTATTGCTGCAATGACAAATGCGCCCACAATCACATAGGGTCTGATTTCTTTGAGCTTTGCTAAGGTAACCAAACCCATGCGCACGAGTACGACAACAACAACTGGTACCTCAAAGGTAATACCAAAAGCCAAGAAGGTGGTCATGGCAAAACTCAAATACTTATCAATGTCCGTACTCATCTCCGCACCCAAGGGAGCGTTGTACTGCGCCATGAAATTAAATACCGTCGGAAAGACTAAGAAGTAAGCAAAGGCCATGCCAAACAAGAAGAGGCTGTAGCTACTAAACACCAGAGGAATGATTAATTTTCGTTCGTGCTGGTAAAGGCCTGGGGCAATAAATGCCCACATTTGATAGAGCACCCATGGCAAGGCAATTAAGAAAGCCACTAGCATCGTGACCTTCATCGGCACAAAGAAGGAGCCCGTAATGTCAGTCACAATCATTTTGCCGCCTGCAGGCAACGAGCTCAAGAGGGGCTGTGCAAAGATATGAAAAATATCAGGCGCCCAATAGGCCAAGCTGGCAAACACAATGATGATGGCTAAGCCTGCTTTAATAACACGATCACGCAACTCAAATAAGTGCGATAAAAAACTCTCTTGCAAGCCCTCGCCTACCGTTGCATCAGCCTTGGCGTCATGGTCTGCAGCATCATTATTGAGCTTATTGTTATTACTGCTGTTGCTATCGCTCGGCTGTGTCATACATTACTTATTAGAAGAGGTGTGGCGATAACGCTTCATGCGCGCTGCCCCCGACTGCACGCGGGTACGCGTTCCCGACGAATGCTTAAACCACGTTGGGCGATTACCCCGCTTGACACGCCAACTATCACGGCCTTGGCGCAAACTTTCCCGATAAACAGCTGCCTCATCGAGGCTCATATTGCTGCCAAAGTTGGATACAAAAGTACTGGAATCGGCTTGATCGCTTAAATTGAGCTGGACCTCTTGCACTGTTGAATTAATACTGCTTTCAACATCTTTGAACATCGAGGTGCTTTCTTCGCGAAGCTTCTTGAATTCATCGATCTCCATTTGGCGATTCACCTCGCTGCGCACTTCTGACATATAGCGCTGAGCACGGCTAAATAAATTACCTGCCATGCGGGCGATCTTAGGCAAACGCTCTGGCCCAACTACTACCAATGCGACGACTGCAATCAATGCGAGTTTTGAAACTCCAAGATCAATCATGTAACTGCACTGCGGGGATTGCAATCATGTCTAGATTACTTATTGAGGTCTTTAGCCTGAACATCCACAGTTTTGTCAGCGGACGCAGTTTGCTGTGCTGCTGCTTGTTGTGGGATCTGCTCTGCCTTGTCTTCGCCGGTTTTCATGCCATCTTTGAAGCCTTTGACGGCGCCACCTAAATCACTACCCATATTGCGCAGCTTTTTGGTACCAAATACCAGCATCACAATTACCAAAACAACCAGCCAATGCCAAATACTGAATGAACCCATTTTCTACTCTCCTTGTCTTACTTGCTCCAGGGGCGCGGTCCGCCCATCACATGCAAATGCGTGTGATAAACCTCTTGACCCCCATCTGCGCCATTGTTCAGCGATAAACGAAAACCACCATCCCGTCCAGGACGGCAACCCTGCTCAACTGCCAAGCGTGGTGCTAATGCCATTATTCTACCCAGTAATTGGGCGTCCAGGGGCGCATCTGCCTCTAGGGTGGTGATGTGCCGCTTCGGGATCAACAAAAAATGGATGGGGGCGGCTGGATTAATGTCCTTAAAGCCAAAGACCTCTTCATCTTCATAGACTTTTTGGCAAGGAATGGCTCCAGCAATAATTTTGCAAAAAATACAGTTTTCGTGATTTTCCATAGTGCATTCGTTCAAAAAAGGGCTTTAGTACCGCAAAAAGATGGGCTTAGGGTGTTCGGGCAGCTTTTTCAGCAACGCCAGAAACCCCTTCACGGCGAGTGAGTTCTGCCAGGACATCCTCGGGCCGCAGGCCAAATTGGGATAAGGCCACCAAACAATGAAACCATAAATCAGCCATCTCGCCAACAAGGAGGGCTTGTTGCTCCGAAGCTAAATCGGCATTGCGGCTGTCTTTTGCCGCCATCACGGCTTCGGTAGCTTCTTCGCCAATCTTTTTGAGGATGGCGTCATCCCCTTTAGAGAAGAGCTGGGCAATGTAAGAGGATTTGGGATCAACCTTGCCTGCAGCCAGATCGGCACGGCGACCATCCACCACATCCGCTAAGTGGGCCAATACCGCATCTAGATTAGGGGAATTGCTGTCGTTACTCATGAATGCATTCTATTCCACTGGCTTTTTCCAGGTAGTAGCATTAGCATCCCAATCCAAGAAAAAGCAGCTGTGCTCGCCAGTATGGCAAGCAATGCCATCTTTTTGATCCACCACCAGCAAGATCGTATCGCCATCGCAATCCAAGCGGATATTTCTAACCGTTTGGGTATGACCCGACTCTTCGCCCTTGTGCCATAACTTTTGGCGTGAACGTGACCAATACACCGCCTCACCGATTTGCATGGTTTTAAGTAAGGCATCGCGGTTCATCCAGGCCATCATCAAGACATCGCCAGAACTAAACTCTTGGGCAATCACTGGCACCAAGCCTTGCTTATTCCAGCTCACTGCATCAAGCCATGCACCTGGGGCAAGAGTGGGATTGGGTTTAAATGATGAGGCGGGGTTATTCATAGCGTTTCATTTTGACAGAAGCACAAGGCTGCTGCCAATTTAAATGCATTACAAGCGAACCGCTATTCCCTGAGCTGCCATAAATTCCTTGGCCTGCCTGACTGTATAGGTGCCGTAATGAAAGATACTAGCGGCCAGAACGGCATCGGCACGGCCTTTGGTAATGCCATCAACCAAGTGCTGTAAGTTGCCAACGCCGCCACTAGCAATCACCGGAACGGGAACGGCTTTGCTGACGGCTGCAGTCAGGGCGAGATCAAAACCGTCTTGGGTGCCATCTTGATTCATGCTGGTGAGTAAGATTTCTCCGGCGCCGCGGCGGCTAACTTCACTTGCCCACTCAACGACATCGATTCCAGTTGCGGTTCTACCGCCATGGGTAAATACTTCCCAGCGATTGTCGGCAACGCGCTTGGCATCAATTGCAACCACAATGCACTGCGAGCCGTAATGGGCGGCAGCATCCGAGACTAAGTCGGGATTAGCTACCGCAGAGGAGTTCATGCTCACCTTGTCGGCGCCCGCATTCAGTAAACGGCGGACATCGCCAACGGCGCGCACACCCCCGCCAACCGTCAGCGGAATAAATACTTGGGCGGCAACAGCTTCAATGATGGGAAGCAATAAATCACGGCCATCGGATGTGGCGGTAATGTCTAAAAAGGTTAACTCGTCCGCGCCCTGCTCATCGTAACGGCGCGCAATCTCAACCGGATCACCGGCATCGCGCAATCCTACAAAATTAATACCCTTCACTACGCGCCCTGCAGTCACATCCAGGCAAGGAATAATTCGTTTCGTTAGCACTGTTTAGCTGCTGAGCTTTTTTGCAATGAGTGCGGCGTACTTGGCCGTCTGCTCATCAGCATACTTCTGCGCTGTGGTCAGATCCAAATCACCGGAATAAATCGAGCGGCCGGCAATCACGCCCATCACACCCTCTTCTTCGGCTGCGCATAAAGCTTCAATGTCTTTGTTATTGGACAGTCCGCCACTCGCAATAATCGGAATGCGCACGGCTTGTGCCAACTTAATCGTCGCATCCATGTTCACGCCCTTGAGCATGCCATCGCGGCCAATGTCGGTATAAACAATTGCCTCAACGCCGTAGTCCTCAAACTTCTTGGCTAGATCAATCACTTCATGGCCGGTGAGCTTGCTCCAACCGTCGGTAGCGACCTTGCCATCGCGCGCATCGATGCCCACCATGATGTGGCCACTAAATGCAGTACAAGCGTCTTGCACAAAGCCAGGACTCTTCACGGCAGCCGTACCAATGATGATGGTGCTAATGCCATCGTCGAGTAAGCGCTCAATCGTCTCTAAATCCCGAATGCCACCACCGAGTTGCACCGGAATGTCATCGCCTACCGCTTTAAGTATGGCTTTAATAGCAGACTCATTTTTGGGTTTTCCGGCAAAGGCACCATTGAGGTCGACTAAGTGCAAACGGCGCGCGCCTTTGCTAACCCAATGTTTTGCCATTGCAGCAGGGTCTTCTGAAAAAACCGTAGCCCGGTCCATATCCCCTTGCTCTAAGCGAACACAGTGGCCGTCTTTAATGTCAATTGCAGGAATCAGCAGCATGATGAATAGAAAAAATTAAGGTTGCCAAGTTGTAAAGTTTTGATAAAGCCGTAATCCGTATTCTGCACTCTTTTCTGGATGAAACTGCGTAGCAAAAATAGTATCGCGTGCGATCGCAGAAGTAAACCATGCACCGTACTCCGCACTGCCAACGGTGTGATTTGGGTTAGTGGGTACTGCATAAAAGCTATGCACAAAATAAAAGGGGGTGAGATCCGGAATACCTGCCCATAATGGGTGGTCTTTGTCTTGCCGAACTTGATTCCAGCCCATGTGCGGCACTTTGTATTCTGATCCGTCGCTCTGCAATTGGCCAGCAAGCTCAAAACGCCGCACCTCACCCGGAATAAGTCCTAAGCACGGTGTAAAAGCATCGCTACCGCCCTGTTGCTCTGCCCGCACCTCGCTACTGCGATCCAGCAGCATTTGCTCCCCCACACAGACGCCGAGCATGGGTTTATTTTTTGCAGCGTGCAGTAGGGCCTCCAATAAACCAGATTCAGTCAACTGCTTCATGCAGTCGGGCATCGCTCCTTGACCAGGCAAGACCACGCGATCGGCTTTTTGAATCTGTTCTGGCTTAGTTGCAATCAGAACATTGGCATTCGGAGCAACGCGATGGAAGGCTTGGTAAACGGAACGTAAATTACCCATTCCGTAATCAACGATGGCGATGGTTTGGGTCAACGGGAGACCTGTGGCTTAGCGACTAATGTAAGGACCGAGGTACATGCAATGCAGAGCAAGCCATGCACTTCAAACAATAATTAGAGGCTACCTTTCGTGGAAGGAACCTGACCCGCTGCGCGTGGGTCTGGGGTCAGCGCCATGCGCAAGGCACGGCCGAAGGCCTTAAATACCGTCTCGATTTGGTGGTGCGCATTGACGCCCCGCAAATTATCGATGTGCAGGGTCACACCAGCGTGGTTTACAAAACCACGGAAGAACTCAATGCTCAGGTCCACATCAAAATCACCTACCCGCGCGCGGGTAAATGGCACATGGAACTCCAAACCGGGGCGACCAGAAAAATCAATTACGACCCGGGAGAGGGTTTCATCAAGGGGGACGTAAGAATGGCCATAGCGCGTAATGCCAGCCTTATCGCCCACTGCTTTAGCAATCGCCTGCCCTAAGGTGATCCCAACGTCTTCTACGGTGTGGTGATCATCAATGTGGGTATCGCCTTTGGCGATAACTTTCAGATCAATCATGCCGTGACGGGCAATCTGATCGAGCATGTGGTCTAAAAAGGGCACGCCAGAGGCGAGCTCTGCTTTGCCAGTGCCATCCAGATTGAGGGCAATCTGAATTTGGGTCTCCGAAGTGTTTCGGGTAACGTCGACTTGCCGCATACATCTAAGCGCCTGTAGGCGAAGTGTTGAGTGAAGCCTCATAATATCATTGCTAATGGATTTGTTGTATGTAAATCATTCACTTAGCCTGTAGTTTGACTACTCTGCCGTATTGTTTAACGTTACTGAGAAGAATTGAGATGAGTCGCTTTTGGAGTCCTGTTGTACAAACACTAACCCCCTATGTTCCAGGGGAGCAGCCACAGATGGAGCGGCTGGTTAAGCTCAACACCAACGAAAGCCCTTACGGCCCATCGCCCAAAGCGCTTGCCGCGATTGCTGCCGAAAATACCAGCGACCTACGCCTTTATCCCGATCCCGAAGGTAGCCGCCTAAAACAAGCCATCGCGGCACTGCACGGACTTGAGGTAAATCAGGTGTTTTTAGGCAATGGATCCGATGAAGTCTTGGCGCATGTATTTCAGGGCCTGCTCAAACAAAAATCGCCCATTTTATTTCCAGACATTACCTATAGCTTTTACCCTGTTTACTGCAAACTCTTTGGCATCGAGTATGAAACCGTTCCTCTAAATAGTGATTTTGCAATCAATCTGGATGATTACGCCAAACTCAATGGTGGCATTATTTTTCCCAATCCCAATGCCCCGACTGGAAGATCCATCCCCCGCTCGGAGATTGAGCAGCTCCTCAAGAAAAACACCGGATCCGTGATTGTGGTGGATGAGGCCTACGTCGACTACGGTACCGAATCCTGCATTTCGCTCCTGCGTGGTCCCAATTGCCCTGAAAACCTTTTGGTGAGCCACACCTTCTCCAAGTCACGTGCCCTAGCCGGTCTTCGGGTCGGCTTTGCAGTGGGTCACCCTGCTTTGATTGAAGGGTTGGAGCGAGTCAAAAATAGTTTTAATTCCTACCCTTTGGGTCGCTTAGCACAAGCCGGCGCGATTGCCGCGATTGAAGATCAAGCGCACCTCGAGGCGATGTCAGCCAAAGTGAGTAAAACGCGAGAAGTGTTAGTGAGCGCACTAGACCGCCTCGGCTTTGAAACCCTACCGTCTACCGCCAATTTTGTATTTACGCGCCACCCCAAGCATGCAGGTGCAATGTTGTATCAGCAACTGCGTGAGCGTGGCATCATCGTGCGCTACTTTAAGTCACCCCGGATCGATGCCTTCTTGCGCATCACGATTGGGACGGATGAGCAGAATGCGGAACTGATTGGGGCCTTAGAGGAACTGATTAAATAAGATTCACTGCATTACGCGGCTTGTCTTCGCCTACATAAAAGCCTCGAGCTTTTACCAGCATTGAAAACAGTCTTAGTGATGGATAACTTTTGATTTAATCGGCTTTTGCTCTAGGCTTTTTAACGCCTCAAATTCAGCTATTTGCTTTTTACTAACTACGCCTGCTTTTTTAAGCTCAGCAAAGGTTTCTGTCATTTGATCAATAATGCGGCTTTTAGTTCTAGTCGTGTCCATAGTTGTGCATTTCAAGGCTAAGTTATCGATTTTTTTCATTAAATGTTCTGGTTCACCTTTTTTGCTACCAGTTGCAATTCAAGGGCTTTTTATATAAACTAGTTATATAAACCAGTCTGAAAGATTGCCATGCCTAAAACCATTGAAGTTGTTGGCGCCTTTGAAGCGAAGACGCACTTATCAGAACTCCTGCGAAAAGTAGCTTCTGGGCAAACCATTCGAATAAGTCAGCGCGGTCGTCCCGTCGCTGATCTTGTGCCAATTCAAAAAAATACCGTCCTCGATTCGAGCAAAGCAGCTGCAAAGATGCGAACAATACATCAAAAGGCTACAAAATTACAAGGTGTATCCATTAAAGAACTAATCGATTTTGGACGCGCTTAATGAAGGCAATGGAATTTGTATTGGATAACTCAGTAGTTTCGCGCTGGCTCTTACAAGATGGCAGCGCTAAAGACCGTCAATACGCCAGTATGGTGTTGGATTTACTAGAAGAGAATGCCAAAGCGGTAGTGCCTCCTATATTTAATATCGAGATTGCTAATGTGATCGCAAGAGCTGAGCATTTAGGGCAATTGCATGAGGCTGTAAGCGCTCAATTTATTGAAACATTAGAAAGCATGAGCATCGAAGTCGATGATGCTAGTCAAAGTAAAAGCTTGACCTCCGTACTTGACTTAGCAAGGCGATATAAATTGTCATCGTATGATGCATCCTATTTAGAAATTGCTCTCCGAAAAGGCATTGGAATAGCAAGCCTAGATAAAGAGTTGATGAGCGCTTTTAAGTCTGCTGGCGGAAAATCAGTTCAAGCGTAAGCACGCAGTAAGGTGCTTACTTCTTCAAACGCATCTCAGCGGCCCGAGCATGGGCTTGCAAACCCTCACCATGCGCTAGTGTGCTGGCAACTTTACCTAGAGTTTGTGCGCCGGCTTCACTCACTTCAATCATGCTGGAACGTTTAATGAAGTCATAGACGCCCAGTGGCGATGAGAATCGCGCTGTGCGTGCTGTTGGTAAAACGTGATTGGGTCCAGCGCAATAATCACCGAGGGATTCACTGGTGTAGTTACCCATAAAGATTGCGCCTGCGTGGCGAATTAGCTCAGCCCACTTTCTCGGTTCCTGCGCGCAAATCTCTAAATGTTCTGCAGCAATTGCATTTGCGATCGCACACGACTCCGCCATATCCTTCACCTGAATTAACAAAGCGCGATTCGTTAACGATGTACGAATCACTTCATGACGTGGCATCTCAGGCAGAAGCCGATCAATGCTACTTTGGACTGCTTCAATAAATTGTGCATCGGGTGTCAGCAAAATCGACTGCGCTAATTCATCATGCTCGGCCTGCGAGAACAAATCCATAGCAACCCAATCGGGATTGGTGGTGCCATCGCACAGCACGAGTATTTCTGAAGGGCCGGCAATCATGTCGATGCCGACCGTACCAAATACGCGGCGCTTAGCAGCAGCAACATAGGCATTGCCAGGACCGACAATCTTATCCACCGCAGGCACAGTGTCTGTGCCGTAAGCCAAGGCAGCAACGGCTTGTGCACCGCCAATCGTAAACACCCGATCAACCCCAGCCAACCAGGCAGCAGCAAGTACCAAGGGATTGCGCGCGCCATCGGGCGTTGGCACCACCATGATGACTTCCTGCACACCAGCAACCTTGGCTGGAATGGCATTCATTAACACCGATGAAGGATAAGCGGCTTTACCACCGGGCACATAAATACCAACACGATCCAGTGGAGTAACCTTTTGGCCTAAGCGCGTGCCATCGGCTTCGGTGTATTCCCAAGAATGGCAACCCGCTTCGATGCGCTGTTGTTCGTGATACGCCCGTACCCGGCTTGCAGCAATATCTAACGCATTTTTTTGCTCGGGTGGTAACTGCAGGTAAGCCTGCTCAAGATCACCACGTGCGATTTCTAAATCTGCAACGCTTTTTGCTGTGTTGGCACTGCTCAATCGATCAAAACGCTGGGTGTAGTCGAGCACTGCTGCATCACCGCGTGCTTTAACATCGGCCAAAATGCCCACAACCACACCATCAATGGCATTGTCATCTGCACTCGGTAAAGACAAGCTGGTCATCAGCGTCGCTTTAAAGTTGGCATCGCTGCTATTGAGGCGCTTGATCTGAATTGAGCCTGCCATGGGTCTTACTTCAACTGCTCAAAAAAGGGTTGTAGTTGCGCACGCTTGCGCTTGTATGACGCTTGGTTCACCACGAGGCGTGCACTGATATCGGCAATCGCTTCTACCTCTACTAGGCCATTGGCTTTTAAAGTATTGCCGGTCGATACCAAATCGACAATTGCGTCTGCCAGACCAACCAAAGGAGCAAGCTCCATCGAGCCATACAAATGAATCGTATCGATGTGCACCCCTTTATTGGCAAAGTGCTCACGAGCGCAGTTCACATACTTCGTGGCGACCTTCAGGCGCGACCCCTGGCGTACTGCTTCGGCATAATCAAAACCAGCGCGCACGGCCACTGACATACGGCATTTGGCAATGCCAAGGTCAAACGGTACATAAAGACCATCCGTGCCTTGTTCCATTAAGACATCTAAACCAGCCACCCCAAAGTCTGCGCCACCAAACTGCACGTAGGTTGGCACATCAGAAGCACGCACAATAATTAAGCGCACGTCGGGATTCGAGGTCTCAATGATGAGCTTGCGTGACTTTTCAGGATCCTCCAGTGGCCGAATGCCGATCTTGGACAGAATCGCTGTTGTCTCTTCGAAGATGCGGCCCTTGGAGAGGGCGAGGGTTAATTTCATGGAACTATTATTTCACGCGCTCGATGTTTGCGCCCAATTGGGTTAATTTTTGCTCCATGCGGTCATAACCGCGGTCTAAGTGGTAAATCCGATCCACAATCGTCTCCCCTTGGGCCGCAAGCCCGGCAATCACCAGGCTGGCAGAGGCCCGCAGGTCCGTTGCCATGACCGTGGCGCCCGATAAAGCTTCAACGCCTTGGGCAATCGCGGTATTGCCCTCAATCGCAATATCGGCGCCCAAGCGGTTAAGCTCTTGCACGTGCATAAAGCGGTTCTCAAAAATCGTTTCAGTGATGGTGGAGTTGCCTTGTGCAATGGCATTCACGCTCATCAGCTGTGCCTGCATATCGGTAGGAAAGGCCGGATACTCAGAGGTACGAAAGTTCACCGCCTTCGGGCGTCCCTGCATCTTGGCCCGAATCCAATCGGCTCCGGTCTCAATCTGTAAGCCGACTTCACGCAACTTCACCAATACCGCATCCAAGGTATCTGGACGGCAATTCTTCACCAGCACATCGCCACCAGCGGCAGCAACGGCGCACAAAAAGGTACCTGTTTCGATTCGGTCTGGGATGATGCTGTGTTCTGCAGCATGTAAGGCATCAACTCCTTCAATCACCAATTTATCGCTACCAATGCCGCTAATCTTGGCGCCCATTTTGACGAGCAGTTCGGCCAAATCACTTACCTCAGGCTCGCGCGCGGCGTTCTCCAAAGTGGTTATTCCTCTAGCCAGTGTCGCCGCCATGAGTAGGTTTTCCGTACCCGTGACGGTAATCATGTCCGTCAGAATCGATGCGCCCTGCAAGCGTTCTGCCTTGGCTTCAATATTGCCGCCCTTGATTTTCATGGTGGCGCCCATGGCCTTTAAACCCTTAATGTGCTGATCAACTGGCCTTGCACCAATCGCACAACCACCCGGCAAGGAAACCGTTGCTTTACAAAGGCGTGCTAATAATGGGCCCAAAACCAAGATCGATGCCCGCATGGTCTTAACGATGTCGTAGGTTGCTTCAAAGCTAGTGATATTTGCCGCATTTAATATCAAATGCGTGCGATTATCCGGATTGGGGAAGTCCACTTGTACGCCCATGTTTTTAAGCAACTTGAGCATGGTGCGCACATCCTGCAAATCAGGTACGTTGTGCAACTCGATTGGCTCTTTACTTAAAAGGCATGCACACAGAATCGGCAGTGCCGCATTTTTTGCCCCTGCAATAAGCACTTCGCCTTGCAGCGGCTTTCCGCCAATCATTTTTAACTTATCCATTGCGTTTTTTAATCTTCTTTTTGCTTCTTACGTATTGCGTGTTGGTGGTTTCTTATTGACCTGATTTTTCTGCAAACTCAGCTGGGGTGAATGCCTTAATCGATAGGGCATGCACCTCAGCCTTCATGCGATCACCCAAGGCAGCATAAACCAATTGATGGCGCTGAATTAGACGCTTGCCTTCAAATTCAGTGCTCACCACGGTGGCATAAAAATGCTGGCCATCGCCCTCCACCGCTAGGTGTGTACACGTGAGACCTTGCTCAATATAGGACTGAATTTGTTCTGGGGTTGGAAACATGCACTACTCCATAAAATGAAACCATTGAATTTCAATGTTGCTTAATGCCGTAATTTATACCCGGTCTTGAGCATGCGCAACGCGGCAAACGATATCGCCACAAAAAATCCACCAACAATTGACAGACTCATCCATGGGGAAACATCCGATACGCCAAAAAAGCCGTACCGAAATCCGTCAATCATATAAAAGAAGGGGTTCAAATGTGATACCGTTTGCCATATTGGCGGCAAGCTATGAATCGAATAGAAGACGCCCGATAACATCGTAGCCGGCATGATCAAGAAGTTCTGGAAAGCGGCTAACTGATCAAACTTATCGGCCCAGACGCCGGCGATTAAGCCCATGCCACCCAAAATTGCCGCGCCCAGAAAAGCAAAGGTGACGATCCAAATGGGGTATTCAAAATTGGGCTGTACAAACCAAAGTGTAATTAGTAATACTCCCAAGCCCACAACGACGCCGCGAACCACTGCCGCTAAAACATAGGCCGCATAAAACTCGCGATTACTAAGGGGTGCCAACAAAATAAAGACTAAATTACCGGTGATCTTGGACTGAATTAAGGAGGATGAGGTATTTGCAAACGCATTTTGCAATAGGCTCATCATCACCAGGCCCGGAATCAAAAAGGCGGTGTAGCTTAGATGGCCATACATTTCTACCTTACCGTCTAATACGTGGCCAAAAATCATCAAGTACAGTACCGCTGTCAATACCGGCGCTGCTACCGTCTGAAAGGCCACTTTGTAAAAACGCTTTACTTCTTTGCGCAGCAGGGTCGGAAAGCCACTGCCATAGTCAAATGGGGCCTGCTTCATGCGGCGCTTCCAGACATGATGTGCACAAAGACGTCCTCCAAATCAACCGCTTCGCCATTGTGCTTTTTTGTACCGCCAAACCGAGCAAGTAAATTAGCAGTAGTGTCTAAGGCCACCACCTTCCCTTGCTTGAGCATCGCAATGCGTTGACATAGGGCCTCAGCCTCTTCTAGATAATGGGTCGTCAACACGATGGTGTGCCCATCGTGATTGAGTCGGCTGATAAATTGCCACAGGGATTGGCGCAACTCCACATCCACTCCCGCCGTTGGTTCATCTAGAACGATGACCGGTGGGCGGTGTACTAAGGCTTGCGCAACCAAGACGCGGCGTTTCATGCCGCCCGAGAGGGAACGCATATTACTATCGGCTTTTCCAGTCAGGTCCAAGTTGGCCATGATCTCATCGATCCACGCATCGTTATTGCGAATGCCAAAGTAACCCGACTGAAAGCGTAAGGTTTCGCGTACGGTAAAGAAAGGATCAAAAACCAGCTCTTGCGGCACCACGCCGAGCATACGGCGTGTTTCACGTTTCGCCGACTGCACATCAATACCCATGATCATGGCGCTGCCATGATCTGGCTTACACAGCCCAGCCAAAATGGAGATTAGGCTTGTTTTACCGGCACCGTTGGGGCCCAATAAACCAAAAAACTCACCTTCATGGATATGAAGAGATACCTGATCCAGCGCTTGCAGCATGCCATAGTGTTTTGAAATACCTTTAATCGATATTGCTGCGGTCATACTACGGGCGTGCCTAACAACTCAGCAAGGCCATAAACCTGAGCCAATACGCATAATTTAGGCGGAGGACTTACTAAAACCATCGCGCGTTGAACCTGCCGTAATTTTTTTTGCCATGCAATCAGCACAGCGAGCGCACTCGAATCAAAATCGAGCAACGCAGAGCAATCGACTATTTCTAGTTGCGCCAAATCGCGCAATCCATCCGCCTCAATCGCTACGGCGTTTTGCTGCGTCAAAGTAGGCGGAAGGGTATACGGCATTGCGCGTGAATTAATTGCTAGGGCGAGCGTACGCCAGCATCTTGTTGCGTTCTTTTAAGAAAGCAATCAAACCATCAATGCCATTTTGATTTATTTGATTTGTAAACTGATTGCGGTAGTTCTCTACTAGCCAAACACCCAAAACATTAATGTCATAGACCCTCCAGCCAGCGGGCGTTTTTTCTAAACGATAATCCAGCGGTATAGGATCACCACGGCCCAGCACGACCGTGCGCACAATCACCTCTGTGTCGGTAGGCGCCGCGCGCAAGGCTTTGTACTGAACCGTTTGATCACGCACCTGGCTTAATGCGCCCGAATAGGTTCGAATCAACAGGGTTTTGAATTCTGCAATCAGCTGTGCTTGCTGTTCTGGAGTTGCCTTTCTCCAATTAGGGCCCATCGACATCTCGGTAGTGCGCCGCATATCGGTATACGGGACAATTTTCTTTTCTACGAGATCGACTACCCGCGGAATATTACCTTTTTGAATTTCTGGGTCGGCTTTGATTGAGGCCATTACCTCACTCACGATGCTACGAATTAATCCATTTGGGGTGGATTCATCGATGGGGGCGCTTTGCGCACTTACTGGATTTACGAATGCAAGCGCCATAAAGGCAGCCCAAATCGGCAAAGAAGTGTGAATTTTCATGTTCTATTAGGGCTCTTATTGAATGCTGCAATAAATCAAGCAATGAAGTTCATTTTAGCTCCCTCTAGTGCGCCCAGCAATTGGGGCGCATTATTGGAAATCAGCTTACTCGTAGGGATTTTGAAATGGCGGCATCATTTCTTCATCATCATCGCCTGCCTTGCTTTGCTCAATTTGGTACTGCCGACGCTGAATATACCCATCCCGGACAAAGGAATACTTATCAATCGCTGCACCCTCCAGAAGATCGCCGGCCTGGTAGTAATTATTTCGAGCGTTGACGATACGTAAGCCAGTCAGGCTATTTCGCAAGGCCACATCGGGCAGTAAGCGCAGTAAGTAATCAGTCTCTATATCAGCGGCTGTTCCAAAGGTATCCCGTACTGAGCTCGGCCCAAAGAATGGCAACACCACATAAGGCCCGGATGGAATGCCCCACACGCCAAAGGTTTGTCCAAAGTCAGCCTTGTGTTTGGGTAGCCCACCCGGCGTAGCCATATCAATTAAGCCGCCTAATCCAAAAACGGTGTTCACCACCACCCGCATCAAACCCTTCGCTGCCAAACCTGGATTGCCTTGTAGCAATTGATTCAGTGCACTGTAAATGTCGTTGTAGTTACCAAAAAAATTGTTAATGCCATCCCGCGCTACCGAAGGCACCACATAGCGATAGCCGGTAGTTACGGGCTTAAGAAGGTAATTGTCTAAGCCTTCATTGAAGATGAAGACGGAGCGGTTAAATGACTCCCAGGGGTCTTGCGCTGATGGCTGGGTACCTGCCGGAATGGTGGCACACCCAATCATGCTGACGCACAACACCGCGATTAAACCGCGCTTCGCGCTTTGCCTCAGAAAGGATCGCAGCCAAAAAATCACTTTTTGGCGCCTTCATCTTTACCGCCATCGGCTGCCTTGTTGTACAAAAATTGACTGATGAGGTTTTCGAGCACAACAGCCGATTGGGTTTGCGTAATCATACTGCCCTGCGCCAGCATTTGATCTGAGCCGCCGGCCTCAAGCCCAACGTATTGCTCACCCAGTAACCCGGAAGTCAAAATCTTCGCCGATGAGTCTTTTGGGAATTGGTAGCTACGCTCCAGCGTCATCGTGACGGTGGCTTGATAAGTCGTGTCATCAAAGCGAATATCCGCAATCCGGCCAACCACCACACCAGCGCTTTTAACGGGTGCCCGTGGCTTTAGGCCACCAATATTGTCAAAACGAGCAGTAATCGTGTAGGTAGGCTGAAATGAAACAGCATTCATATTACCCACCTTGAGCGCCAAGAAGAGCGCTGCCAGTAGGCCAATCGCAACAAATATTCCAACCCAGACATCAATCGCACTTTTTCTCATATGGACCTCAGTTTAATCCTTCTGCATTTCATCATTAATTAGAGAACATCAAGGCGGTCAGTAAGAAATCCAAAGCCAATACCGCCAAGGATGAAATCACAACCGTGCGGGTAGTCGCTTGGGACACCCCTTCTGGCGTTGGTTTGGCCTCAAATCCTTGATAGAGGGCGATAAATGTTACAACCACCCCAAATACGACACTCTTAATTAAGCCATTACCAATATCGGAAAAGAGGTCAACACCACCCTGCATTTGTGACCAAAACGCACCCGAATCAACGCCAATTAATGGCACGCCCACAAAGTAACCGCCAACCACACCAACCGCAGTAAAAATCGTTGCCAAAATCGGCATGGAAATAATGCCGGCCCACAGGCGCGGCGCCACTACTCGGCTTAAAGGATCAACGGCCATCATCTCCATCGCACTCAATTGTTCACCCGCTTTCATCAGGCCAATTTCTGCTGTAAGCGAAGTGCCTGCCCTGCCTGCAAAAAGGAGGGCGGTAATCACCGGGCCCAGTTCACGCGTGAGCGATAAGGCAACTAATAAACCGAGTGCCTGTTCCGAGCCATAGCGATTCAGGGTGTAGTAGCCCTGCAGGCCAAGTACAAAGCCCACGAATAAGCCCGAGACCGCAATAATCACAAAGGAGTGATTGCCAATAAAGAGGATTTGATCCGAAACTAAGCGGGGGCGCTTTAATAGAGGTGCTGAGCGCGCTATGACCGCAATGAACATGCGCGTTGCATGGCCAAGACTAACAATATTACTGCGGATAAAGAATCCGAGGTCGCCAAGTAAATCGATTGCTTTACGCAGAATCATCGCGCACCTACCTGGGCAGCAAAATCATCCAAGAGGTCTGCACCGGGATAATGAAATGGCACCGGACCATCGGGTGAGGCATCTAAAAACTGGCGCACAAATGGATCGCTTGAACGATTGAGCTCATCGGGCGTACCCTGGGCACCAATGCGTCCATTGGCAATGAAATACACATAATCTGCAATTGCAAAGGTTTCTTCAACATCATGGGTTACCACAATACTAGTAGCGCCAAGGGCCGTATTGAGATCCCGAATCAACCGTGCCGTAATGCCAAGCGCAATCGGGTCTAAACCAGCAAAAGGCTCGTCGTACATGATGAGGGGTGGATCGAGTGCAATCGCGCGCGCGAGTGCCACACGCCTTGCCATACCGCCGGAGATTTGCCCCGGCATCAAATCACGCGCGCCACGCAAACCAACAGCATTGAGTTTCATGAGCACAAGGCTGCGCAACAAGTCCTCGCTGAGGTTGGTATGTTCGCGCAGCGGAAAAGCGACATTTTCAAAGACGCTGAGGTCGGTAAACAAAGCGCCAAACTGAAACAACATACCCATACGCCGGCGCGCCTGCATCAACTGCGCACTACTCATTTGACCAACGTTACTACCTTCGAATAGAACCTTACCTTCGGTTGTGGTGACTTGGCCGCCAATTAAACGCAGGACGGTTGTTTTGCCACAACCCGAGCCGCCCATGACCGCGACTACCTTGCCGCGGCGAAACTCCATATTGAGGCCAGACAGAATCTGACGCTCACCCGGCGCATACGAAAAGTTAACGTCCTGAATCTCGACAACAACATCTTGACCACTATTACTTGGTAACGATTCAGAACGGTTCAATGCGTGGCTCTATATGGGGTAGTCGATTAGCTTATTTTATAGCGGTAATAGCGATGAGCCCATTAAATAGGAATCAACTGCATGCGCACACTGACGGCCTTCCCGTATCGCCCAGACCACTAAAGACTGGCCCCGGCGCATATCGCCGGCAGCAAATACCTTAGCTACATTGGTTTGATAGGCTTTTTGACCTTCAACATAGGCCTTCGCATTGCCGCGCGCATCCTTATCGACGCCAAATGCATTCAGGACTTGCTGCGCAGGAGATACAAAGCCCATGGCCAAGAGAACGAGATCAGCTTTGATCTCAAACTCCGAGTTGGGCACTTCCGTCATCTTGCCGCCTTGCCACTCCAAGCGAACGCCAATCAGTTTTTCAACTTTGCCATTCTTGCCTTCAAAGCGCTTTGTGCCTACCGACCAATCGCGCTCACAGCCTTCTTCATGGGATGAGGAGGTACGCAGCTTGGTTGGCCAATACGGCCAAACCAAAGGTTTGTTTTCTTCTTCCGGTGGCTGGGGTAATAGTTCAAACTGGGTCACGTGATTCGCGCCATGGCGATTCGAGGTGCCAACGCAATCCGAACCTGTATCGCCGCCGCCAATCACAACCACATGCTTAGCCGTTGCACGGATACCATTTTGCGAATCGCCTGCGACTTCTTTATTCTGCGGAATCAAGAATTCCAAGGCGTAATGAATGCCTTCCAACTCGCGTCCTGGAACTGGCAAGTCGCGGGGCTGCTCTGCGCCGCCACTAATCACCACAGCATCGAAGTCCTGCATTAATTTTTCTGGGGTGACTGTTTTATTAGAGTAGTTTTTGACTTCCGAACCCACTGCCTCTTTGCCCACATAAACGCCAGTAGCAAAGACAACGCCCTCGGCTTGCATTTGCTCCACGCGGCGATCAATTAACCACTTTTCCATTTTGAAGTCAGGAATACCATAGCGCAGCAGTCCACCCACCCGGTCATTCTTTTCATATACGGTGACATCGTGGCCGGCGCGCGCCAACTGCTGGGCTGCGGCCATGCCAGCAGGGCCTGATCCGACAATCGCTACTTTTTTTCCGGTTTTGGTTTTAGCTGGCATGGGCTTGACCCAACCATTCTCCCAAGCCCGATCAATGATCGCATGCTCAATCGATTTGATGCCAACCGCATCACGATTGATGCCGAGGGTACAAGCAGACTCACAGGGAGCCGGACAAATGCGCCCAGTAAATTCAGGGAAGTTGTTAGTGGAGTGCAATACCTCAATGGCATTTTTCCAGTCGCCCTGAAAAACCAGTTCATTAAAGTCCGGAATGATGTTGTTGACGGGGCATCCATTATTGCAAAATGGAATACCGCAATCCATGCAACGGGCACTTTGAACCTTAGCCTCATCATCGCTTAGCGCCGTAATGAACTCTTTGTAATGATGTAGGCGCGTTACCGGAGCCTCGTAGCTTTCCTTAACGCGTTCAAACTCCATAAATCCAGTGACCTTACCCATCTCAACTACTCCTTCAATATCGTATTAATTACTTAAGCAATCGCTTTTGCATTGGTTTGTGCTTTTTCCCAAAGCTCACCCAAGGCCCGTTTGTATTCGGTGGGATGGACTTTAATAAAGCGCGCACGGGATTGATCCCAATCTGCGAGCAAGGCCTTCGCACGCTCGGACCCGGTGTAACGGAAATGGCGCTCAATCAAGGCTTTTAGAATGTGCTCATCGCTGAGGCGCTGACCGCCATCTTTGACATCGATTGGCGCATGCCATTCGGACTCCGAAATGCTGGCCGCCTGATCTGCATGGGATAGTACTTTCTCTAGTGTGGCCATGCTGGTATTGCAACGCTTTGCAAACAAACCATCATGGTCGTATACATATGCAACACCGCCGCTCATACCAGCAGCAAAGTTACGTCCGGTTTCACCCAGAACTACCACCGTTCCACCCGTCATGTATTCACAACCGTGATCGCCCGTACCCTCGACGACTGCCGTAGCGCCAGAGTTGCGCACCGCAAAACGCTCTCCAGCTACGCCATTAAAGAAGGCCTCGCCACTAATCGCGCCATACAAGACCGTATTGCCAACAATGATGTTTTTTGCGGTATCGCCACGGAACTCATGTGGTGCCCGCACAATCACGCGTCCACCCGATAGCCCTTTGCCAACGTAATCATTGGCATCGCCTACTAAGTCTAAGGTAACCCCGTGGGCCAAGAATGCAGCAAAGCTTTGTCCTGCAGTGCCATTGAGTTGAATGTGAATCGTGTCATCGGGTAAGCCGGCATGGCCATAACGCTGGGCGATTTCACCGGAGAGCATTGCACCAACCGTGCGGTTCACGTTCTTCACAGAAACAATGAAAGAGACTTTTTCTCCGCGCTCAAGGGCGGGCTCACTCTTCTCAATCAGGACGTGATCCAAGGCGCCGCCGAGTCCGTGGTCTTGTGTCAGCACGTGATAGCGCGGCACATCGGCTGGAACTGCAGGCGCTGCAAAAATCTTACTGAAATCCAAACCATGGGTCTTCCAGTTGTCAATGCCCTTGCGCGTATCAAGCAAATCAACTCGGCCAATCAGATCATCAAACTTACGTATGCCTAATTGGGCCATGATTTCACGGACCTCTTCTGCAATAAAGAAGAAGAAATTAACCACGTGCTCTGGCTTGCCTGAAAACTTTTTTCGTAACTCTGGATCTTGTGTGGCTACACCTACTGGGCAGGTATTTAAGTGGCACTTGCGCATCATGATGCAACCTTCTACTACTAGTGGTGCAGTGGCGAAACCAAACTCATCCGCTCCGAGTAATGCCCCTATTACCACATCACGACCAGTTTTCATTTGGCCATCGGCCTGAACCCGAATGCGGCTACGTAAGCGATTCAATACCAAGGTTTGTTGGGTTTCAGCAAGGCCAAGCTCCCATGGGGAGCCTGCATGCTTAATCGACGAAAGTGGCGATGCACCCGTGCCGCCATCGTGGCCTGCGATCACCACGTGATCTGCTTTGGCCTTCGCCACCCCAGCAGCTACGGTACCCACGCCCACTTCAGCTACAAGCTTGACAGATACATCGGCTTTTGGATTGACGTTTTTGAGGTCATGAATCAACTGCGCAATGTCTTCAATCGAATAAATGTCATGGTGCGGAGGTGGGGAAATCAAACCAACACCAGGTACCGAGAAGCGCAACTTACCGATGTAATCGGATACCTTGCTGCCAGGCAACTGACCGCCCTCACCGGGTTTTGCGCCTTGCGCCATTTTGATCTGCAACTGATCTGCTGAGCGCAAATACTCGGCAGTAACGCCAAAGCGGCCCGATGCTACTTGCTTAATTTTCGAGCGCAGGGAGTCGCCATCTTCCAATGGAATATTGGCTTCAACAACATCGCTTCCCAGAATGCTTGCAAGACTCTCGCCCTTGCGAATCGGAATACCTTTGAGCTCATTCTTGTAACGATTGGGGTCCTCACCGCCCTCGCCCGTATTGGACTTGCCGCCAATGCGGTTCATAGCAATTGCTAGAGTTGCATGCGCCTCGGTTGAAATCGAACCCAAGGACATCGCGCCGGTTGCAAAACGTTTAACAATTTCTTTTGCTGGTTCAACTTCATCCAGCGGTATGGCTTTAGCGGGGTCGAGCTTAAATTCAAACAAGCCGCGCAAAGTCATCTGCCGCTTGCTTTGATCGTTGATGATATTGGCGTACTCTTTGTATGTCTGGTAGCCCTTATCCGAGCCAGTGCGCGTTGCATGCTGTAGCTTTGCAATCGTATCTGGTGTCCACATGTGGTTCTCACCGCGCACCCGGTACGCGTACTCACCGCCTGCTTCGAGCATATTGGTCAACACGGGGTCATTTCCAAACGCCTGCTGATGCATGTGTAGGGCCTCTTCGGCAATTTCAAAAACACCAATGCCGCCTACATTCGATGGCGTATTTTTAAAGTACTTTTGAATCACTTCCTGATTCAGTCCAATGGCCTCAAAAATTTGTGATCCGGTATACGACATATAGGTTGAGATGCCCATTTTCGACATGACCTTTTGCAAACCCTTACCAACGGCCTTGACATAATTTTTAATGGCTTTTTCTGGTGACAAATCACCCGGTAAACCCTTTGCCATTTCCGCTAAGGTCTCCATCGCCAAGAAGGGGTGAATGGCTTCTGCGCCATAGCCTGCGAGCAATGCAAAGTGATGGGTCTCGCGCGCACTTCCAGTCTCTACCACTAAACCAACGCTGGTACGCAAGCCTTTGGCAACCAAATGCTGATGAATTGCAGAGGTCGCCAACAACGCTGGTATGGCTACGTGCTTTTCATCCACTTGACGATCGCTAATCAGCACAATATTGAAGCCAAGGCTAACTGCGTCAGCAGCCTCAGCACAGAGGGATGCTAGACGTGCCTCAATGCCCTCTTTGCCCCACGCGACTGGATAGCAGATGTCTAATTCGTAGGTGCGGAACTTGCCATTGGTGTAGTGCTCAATGTGGCGAATCTTCGCCATCTCTTCAAAATCCAAAATAGGCTGGCTGACCTCTAAGCGCATTGGCGGATTAATGTTGTTGGTATCCAGCAAGTTAGGCTTTGGTCCAACGAATGAAACCAATGACATCACCATGTTTTCCCGAATCGAATCGATTGGAGGATTAGTGACCTGAGCAAAGAGTTGCTTAAAGTAGTTGTAAAGTGATTTATCTTTATTTGATAACACAGCCAATGGGCTGTCATTACCCATGGAACCAATTGCCTCCTCGCCAGCTACTGCCATCGGTGCCATTAAATACTTGAGGTCTTCTTGGCTATAGCCAAATGCTTGCTGGCGATCTAATAACTTGGCCGCTGGCCGAATATGCGCCTGCTCATCGATGCTATCTTTTTTCGACAAATCCACTTCATCCAATTTAACGCGTACCGCATCAATCCAGCTCTTGTAGGGTTTTGCTTTGGATACAGCATCTTTGAGTTCGACGTCATCAATGATGCGACCTTGCTCCATATCGATCATGAACATCTTGCCGGGTTGCAAGCGCCACTTTTGCACAATCTTATTTTCGGGCACTGGAAGAACGCCTGCCTCAGAGCCCATGATGACCAGGTCATCGTCAGTGACGTAGTAGCGGGCTGGACGCAAACCATTGCGATCGAGGGTAGCGCCAATCTGTCGGCCGTCAGTAAAGGCCATGGCCGCTGGGCCATCCCATGGCTCCATCATGGCTGCATGGTATTCATAAAAGGCGCGGCGGTTTTCATCCATTAGGGTGTGCTGTTCCCATGCCTCTGGAATCATCATCATCATGGCTTGCGCTAAGGGGTAACCTGCCATGACCAGTAGCTCTAAACAGTTGTCAAAACAGGCGGTATCGGACTGCCCCGGGTAAATCAGTGGCCATAATTTTTGCAGATCGTCGCCGAGTACGGGAGAGCTGATCGCACCAGTACGTGCGTTTACCCAATTGACGTTTCCTTTTACGGTATTAATCTCGCCATTGTGCGCAATCATGCGATAGGGGTGGGCTAACTCCCATGCTGGGAAGGTGTTCGTAGAGAACCGCTGATGCACTAAGGCTAATGCAGAGACACAACGCTGATCTTGTAAGTCTAAGTAATAAGCACCCACTTGATTTGCAAGCAGCAACCCTTTATACACAATAGTACGTGCCGACATTGAGGCGACAAAATACTCTTTGCCGTGCTTTAAGTGCAAATCTTGAATGGCGTGGCTTGCGGTTTTGCGGATGACGTAGAGCTTGCGCTCTAAGGCATCGGTTGTCATGATGTCGCGGCCGCGCCCAATGAAAATTTGACGAATGAATGGCTCTGTCTTTTGTACCGTTGGCGACATCGGTAATTTCGTATCTATCGGCACATCGCGCCATCCGAGCACTACTTGACCTTCCAAGCGAACTGTCCGCTCTAGTTCTTGCTCACAAGCCAAACGCGATGCACTTTCTTTTGGCAAAAAGATCATGCCAACACCGTATTCACCAAACGGTGGAAGATTTACATCCTGCTTAGCCATTTCTTCGCGATAAAGGCGATCTGGTATCTGTATCAATATTCCTGCGCCATCGCCCATCAGGGGGTCGGCACCAACCGCGCCGCGATGGTCTAAGTTTTCTAATATCTGCAAACCCTGAGACACGATCGAATGGGATTTTTTACCTTTGATGTGCGCAACAAATCCAACACCACACGCATCGTGTTCATTGGCAGGATCATATAAACCCTGTGCAACTGGTCTGATTGTGTCGGTCTCTGCTTGTTGCGTATCGGTAGTAATTTGGGTGATTTTGCTATTCATAATGTGTCTCGATTACGGCGCCAACAATGGCACTAATAATGATGGGACATCAAATATAGGGGAATACCCAGGCGAGTGCAATCCTTTTTTAATGACTCTGTCCCTTTTAAAATAGGCTGGAATGGAAGGCGCACTTTTTATTAGGGACAGAGTGAAGATACTCCACCGTTTCTATATCCCTGCAGCTTTCTTGCTAGCTGCCCTTGATTTGTATGGTTTCAGGCACTGGATTTTTGACTGGGCGCCCGCGTGGCCTTATTCGAAGCACTTCTGCATCTCCTTTAAAGAGAACTTTTGCAAATTCTGGGCTCACCCAAGGCTTCGAGCGCAGTAGTGCCTCCGTAATTTCCCGGTCTTCCCTGTGGGTGGCGCCTTCCTTGACAAAGTCTGCCCAGGCCATTTGACGTTCAAAGGGGGTATTGCCTAATCCCCAAAAGAGGGGGTGGTCTTGAAGCCAGGACTCCGCCCTCACTCCGGTATGGCTTGCATAACTCGTCCATTGGCAATCTGCAGGTCGTGATTCAAGGCCGCTACGCACTGGATTGAGCTCTATGTAGCGCTGGCAGCGCAAAACATAATTGGGGTCAATTAAGGAGGAACGAAAGCGGCCCTCCCAAATACTGCCAAGGTGGCCGTGTTTTTGGTTAAAGAATTGCGCGTATCGACGCCCCAGCGACTGCATGAGCTTTGCTAAAGAATTCGCCTCTTTCGGGCTGACGAGAAAATGCGCATGATTGGGCATCAGCACATAGGCATGCACTGCCACAGAAAAGTGGGCAGCTGCACTGCGCAACCAATCGAGGTAAACGGCATAATCCGTCTGCTCCTGAAACAGCATCTCACGGTGATTGCTACGCACCAATATATGCATGGCTTGCCCCGGAATAATAATGCGCGCTTGGCGAGCCATGACGCCGCTTGCCTCAGTTTAGGGTAGTCAAGCCGTCCGGCGGGGCAAAGTCTGGAATAAACCAATCGCCACCAGATTGCACTACGCCCGCCGGAACTAGTCTGCTTACCTCTGGCTTACCCTTCAGTGCGGTCGTCATAAATGAGGTCCAAACCGGCAGCGCTAATCCACCGCCGGTTTCCCGATCGCCAAGGCTACGCGGTCGATCAAATCCAATCCAAGCTACCGCCACCACATCGGGGTTGTAGCCCGCAAACCAGGCGTCATGGGAGTCATTAGTTGTCCCTGTCTTTCCCGCCAAATCGGTACGACCGAGTTTGGCTCTGGCGCTAGCCGCCGTTCCCGACTTAGTCACCTCTTGCAACATGCTGTCCATGACAAAGGCGGTACGCGCATCCAGCACCCGAGTTGCGTCGACATTTGCTCTCACTGGCTGAGCCTCAAAAAGCACAACGCCCTTTGAGTCCACCATCTTATTAATGAGGAAGGGGTCAACACGATAGCCTCCATTAGCAAATACACTGTAGGCCGCTGCCATTTGCAATGGGGTAGCTGATCCAGCCCCCAAGGCCATCGTTAAATAAGGGGGATGTTTTTCTGGCTCAAAACCAAAGCGCTGAATGAAATCTTGTGCATACGACGGACCAATTTTGCGTATTACACGCACCGATACTAGATTTTTAGACTTGGATAAGGCGGCTCGCAAGGACATAAAGCCTTCAAACTTTCCATCGTAGTTTTTTGGCTCCCATGCTTGACTACCTGTTTCTAGGCTGCCAATCGATAGGGGTGCATCATTAACTGAGGTACTCGGGTTAAAGCCTTTTTCAATTGCAGCTGCGTATATGAAGGGCTTAAACGCTGATCCGGGTTGACGCTGTGCTTGCGTTACGTGATTGAATTGATTGCGACGAAAATCAAAACCGCCTACTAAAGAGAGGATGGCGCCATTTTCAGGGTCCAAGGCCACAAAAGCCGCCTCCACCTGCGGTAATTGCGCCAACTTCCAAATACCACTGTCGGATAACAGTCGAACCACAGCGCCGGGGCGTAAGCGTTTTTTAGGTTGTGAACTGTCCGTTAAGGACGCCGATGCCAGTTTTAAACCATCGCCCTTGATGGAAATCACATCACCCGTCGCAATCATGACGAGTAACTCTTTTGGTTTGACCTGTAGAACCACGCCTGACTGCAGCTCGTCCAATGGCGGGTAATCGAGTAGGGCTACGTCAATTGCACGCTGCCGTTTTACTTCATCTTCAGGTAAATCAATAAAGCCCTCTGGGCCGCGGTAGGCGTGCCGCAAGTCGTAGTCGAAAATACCGCGGCGCACCGCGTCATAGGCTGCATCTTGATCCGCTTTAATTAAGGTGGTGTAAACGCTTAAGCCTTGTGAATAAATAGCTTCACCGTATTGGCTAAATAAGAGTTGACGAACCATCTCCGCTGCAAAATCTGCCCGCGTAGCGAATTCGTTTCCGAGACCGCGCACCCGCAGCTGCTCGGCCATGGCTACTTGATATTGCTCTGGGGTAATGTAAGTCAAATCACGCATACGCTGCAAGATGTATTCTTGGCGAATCTTAGCGCGGCGAAAATTACTCACTGGGTTATAAGCCGATGGTGCCTTGGGTAAGCCGGCCAACATGGCAGACTCTGCGATGCTTAAATCCTTCAGATTTTTACCAAAGTAAATTTGTGCCGCACTTGAAAATCCATACGCACGCTGTCCCAAAAAAATTTGGTTCATATAGATTTCTAAAATCTTGTCTTTGGAGAGCTTGGATTCAATCTCCCACGCAAGCAAAACCTCATAAATTTTTCGGCTGAATGTCTTTTCATTACCGAGGAAAAAATTACGCGCTACCTGCATGGTGATGGTGGATGCACCCTGCGATAAGCGGCCGCGTAGGTTAGCCAAACTGGCTCGTAACACGCCCAGGTAATCAACCCCGCCGTGGGAATAAAAACGATCGTCTTCAATAGCCAATACCGCATTGCGCATCTGCAAGGGGATCTCGGACAATGGGACTACTGTGCGGCGCTCTTCGCCAAACTCCCCAATTAATACTTTATCGGCCGTAAAAACACGTAGCGGCTCTTTCGGCTTGTAGTCGACCAAAGCGGAGATCGGCGGTAAATTGGGAATGGCAATAATGAATGCATACGCAATCAACATAACCACCATGGCTCCGCCAGCCAAAATAAATACTAAAAACGCTTTAATAAGGGGGCCGCGAATGGTGCTCGATAGCGAGACCTTATCTGGATGTGGACGGTAAGACCGACCGTCAGGCGATCGCTGGAGAGATTGCTTGACTGGTGACTTGTCTTTAGGGGATAGCGCCATGTGGGCATTATATGTCGGCGGCTTCTCTCCTTGTAAATCAAGTTTAGCCGACACAAATGCTGTCTTTATCCGATAGTGCATGGCCGTGTGATCAGCAAAAATCATGGCGTGCCGAAGCGATCCATTTCCTCCAACTCATTTGATGCCATTTTGGGTGAACTAGGAGGGGATCCGGCCATCGCTCATCTAACACAACCTCCTAGCCCTTCCATTCCTGAGAGCCGAGCCATGAATCGCCATTCCTATGAAGCAGATGCCAATCGTCTTTCAGAGCAATTTCCCCACCATAAGAGCCATCAGACTGATCCGATGCAGGCGAAATCAAGCCCACTTCTTAATAAGCTACAGCAGAGCACCCAGTTGCAAGGCAAGCCAATTTGGCTTGCACTCGCACTTTGCATCCTGGCCGCCAGTTTAACGAACACGTATTTTTTATTTGTGTTGCATGCATCCCAGCCCATTCATCCGGCAGTGGTTGATGAAACTGGTCACAGCATCCATGAAGTCAAGGAGCTTATTGTCAATCTCACTCAGGAGCTGGAAGACAATCAGGACGCGCTGCTTTCCATCTTGGAATCGCTAGAAAACATGGCAATGCAAAATAACAAGGCAATGCGGACTCGAGCTGCCCAAAGCGCCTACGCTGCGCAAAATAGCCCTGCTGAGCAAGCACTGAATCGATGGCGCTATCTTGGTATGAGTAACTCCACTTCAGGTCTGATTGGTTTTTTTGATACTGGCGAGCGCATGCTCCATCTTGCCTTAAATAGCCCAGCAGTTGAAGGCTGGCGCCTTAGCTCCATTACACGCGAGCACGCAAGCTTCACATCGAGCAACGGCAAAACGCGCTCTATATCGATCAGTAAGGAGTAATGCATGGGACTAGTGATTTACCTACTTTGGTTTCTGTTCATTCAAATCAGTCCCATCAAAACGGCACATGCGCTGTCCGGTAGCCACTCCAATTCGGTTGCAGGTATGGCTAGTTCACCCGTATCTGCAAGCCTTACCCATGATAATAAAGTTAGCCTGCATTTTGCCAACATTGAAGTTAGCGCGCTGTTGCATATATTGGCTCGCCTTGGCGATACCAACTTCTTATTAAGTGAATCCATTCAAGGGCGCATGTCGGTCGACCTTAAAAATACGGCGTGGAATACGGCCTTACACTCCATTTTGGCTAGCAGGGGTTTAGGCATCATTCGACAGAGTGATATTTACTGGATTGCTCCCCATACTGAAATTCTGAGTTTTCAAAAACACCGCAGAGACGATGCCGCATTGCCATTTGGGGGTGATCACATTAGTAGTCCAAAGCAAATTTTGATTGAGGCGCGCATCGTCGAGGCAGATCACCGTTTTGCACGCAATTTAGGTATCAAGCTCGGCCTTCATGCCGATGGTATTCGAGGCGAGGCCAGCAACAAATTGATCAGTAGCATGGATTTGGGCTCATCGGGCCTCGCCGGCTTTGATCCGAACACCATCGCTGCCACCCTATTATCGAAGGGGGCTACGCGACTACTGCAGATGGAGTTATCCGCATTGGAAAGCGATGGTCAGGGCAAGATTTTGTCAAATCCCCGCATTATGACTGCCGATCAGGTCAAAGCTACGATTGAACAAGGCACTGAGCTCCCGTATCAGACCTCCAGCCAAACGGGTAATAAGTTGCAATTTCGTAAAGCCAATTTACGGCTGGAAGTCATCCCCAAAATTCACCCGGATGGAAAGATATCAATGCTGGTGTCCATCAACAAAGACACCGTGGGCATGAAAACAGAGCAGGGCTATGCCATCGATACCAAAAACTTGAGCTCGGAGGTGACCGTGGAAAATGGTGGAACCGTGATTATTGGTGGCGTCTACCAAACCACGGAGCGTGAGGATATAGTCAAAGTTCCCCTATTGGGTGACATCCCCCTGATTGGGCGTTTTTTTCAACATAAATCCACCTTACTCGACAAAACCGAGCTGCTGGTCTTCATAACCCCCACGGTTCTCGGTAAACCCTAATAAAATCAGAAGGTGAACTCCTTACTGAATAACATTTATCTTGTTGGTCTTATGGGCGCCGGTAAATCGACGGTAGGTAAATTATTGGCTCGTAAATTGGATCGTCGATTTATCGATGCCGATGCCTTAATAGAGGAGCGGTGCGGCGTCAAAACTCCCGTTATCTTTGAAATGGAAGGGGAAGCCGGCTTTCGCAAGCGCGAGGCACAGGCCATAAAAGAGGCAACGCAGGAAGAGTCGATTATCCTGGCTACCGGTGGTGGCGCCGTCATTCTTCCAGAAAATCGCGCCCTGCTTCACAGCCGAGGTACTGTCATTTATTTGCATGCGGGGCCAACCGAACTTTGGCATCGCACTAAAGGTGGCGAAGGTCGTCCACTATTACAAACGGGCGACGCGCGGCAAACGTTGGAAAATTTATACCAAGTGCGCGATCCACTTTACCGCGAAATTGCCCACCACGTCATCGAGACAGGTAAACCAAGCGTAAATCAACTCGTCCATACATTACTGATGCAACTTGAGCTCTCCACATGAAAACATTACACCTTGATTTAGGTAGTCGTAGCTATCCCATTTACATTGGAACGCACTTGATTGAACAGGCAGCATTATTTGAGCCCCACCTCAAAGCCTGCAGCACTGTTTTTATTGTGAGCAATACAACCGTTGCGCCGCTATACGCAAAAACACTGACAGATACCCTAAGCCAACTGGGCAAAACAGTTCGCCTACTGGAATTGCCGGACGGCGAGTCATTTAAAGACTGGCAACACTTGCAGCTTATTTTTGATGAGCTGCTTACGCATGGCGCTGATCGCCAAAGTATGATCGTGGCGCTAGGTGGGGGTGTGGTGGGCGATATGGCAGGCTTTGGCGCTGCCAGCTTTATGCGTGGCATTCGGTTTATACAAGTGCCTACCACCTTGCTTGCTCAAGTTGACTCGTCGGTTGGCGGCAAAACTGGCATCAATCATCCTTTAGGGAAAAATATGATTGGCGCGTTTCATCAGCCAGTCGCTGTAATTGCCGATTTAAATACACTCCACACACTACCCGCTCGTGAGCTTTCTGCTGGCTTAGCTGAAGTCATCAAACACGGCGCGATTGCCGATCCTGATTTTTTAACTTGGATTGAAACTAACATCAATGCATTACGCGCATGCGATACCGATGCCATGGCGCATGCTGTTTTGCGCTCGTGTGAAATCAAGTCAGCCGTCGTTTCTGCCGATGAACGCGAGGGTGGCATCAGAGCGACTTTAAATTTCGGCCATACCTTTGGTCATGCGATTGAGTCTGGGCTGGGGTATGGCGAGTGGCTACATGGAGAAGCGGTAGGCTGTGGCATGGTTATGGCAGCCGATCTAAGTGCCCGCTTAGGAAAAATGAGCCAGGCCGATGCCGAGCGCCTAAAGCGAATTATTGAGGCAATGGGATTGCCAATCGTGCCGCCCAAATTAGGCGCACAGCGCTTTATGGAGTTAATGCAGGTCGATAAAAAAACTGAGGCCGGGCAAATTCGCTATGTTGTTTTAGAAGGAATTGGTAAAGCACGTATTCAGCAGCTTCCCGATGCGGCTGTTATTGAAACCCTTGTCGCCACTGGCGCAGCCTAACAAAACTGGTCTATTGTTTATTTGAGCTTAATGCTTAGTGGCTGGCCTGCTTGTGCACTAGCAAACTCCGATAAATCGCTGAGCAATTCACGGCCGGTTTTGGTGTCGAGCCACAAAGGCTTGGCCATGCTGCCCGCCCAGCGGTAATGAAAACCCCCGCACTTTGCTGCTACCCAAATTTCATGAAGGGGCGGCTGGGTGTTGACCACAATGACACTGCGGTCTCGAAACTGAATATTGATGACATTGCCACCTTGGCGCGCAACATCAAGATCTAAATCTAGCAGGTCATCGGCATTTTCCAATGCGAGCTCGATGGATTGCAGTAGATGCGCTCCCAACTGATGAAATTGCGAATCATCAATTGCTTCTACCGCTGTATTACTGGGCTTCGTATCGGGCTGCTGCATGCTATATTCAATCATTCGTAATAGAGACAATCATGATAGCCAATCTAATCAGCGTACTGGGTATTGGACTTGTAATATCCCTTACGGGATGCGGGGTTAGGGGTCCACTCTACTTGCCCACGGTACCGCCCATTCCCAATCCTCCAAGCCAAGCTGAGCCTAAAGGCACGCTCTACCCCCCTAAAGGTCCTGCCCCAAACCAAGCTCCCGTAAAGCAATGATGGTCAACAACCGCCCCACCCCCCTGCCTCATTTAGCCGGCTTTTCACAGCGCGATGGGCAGTGGTATGCCGAAAATATTCCATTAGCCAGCCTAGCAAAAGACTATGGAACGCCGCTCTACATATACAGTAAGCGCGCGATTACAGAGGCCTATCAAGCCTACGATCGTGCGTGTGTAGATAAAAATGGCCAGCGCCGTGCTCGCATCCACTTTGCGATGAAAGCCAATAGCAATTTAGCCATTCTGGATTGCTTAAAGCGCTTTGGTGCTGGCTTTGATTTGGTTAGCGGCGGCGAGCTAGCCCGCGCCCTTGCGATTGGTGCCGAGCCTGCCAGTTTGGTATTTGCAGGGGTGGGAAAATCGGCTGCCGAAATCACAGCCGCACTTAAGGCTGGTGTTAAGTGCATCAACGTCGAGTCCATACCCGAGCTACAGCAGATTAATCGCATCGCTACTGCATTGCAGTGCCGCGCACCGATTTCATTGCGCGTGAATCCCGATGTCGATGCGCAAACACACCCCTATATTTCTACTGGCTTAAAAGACAACAAGTTTGGCATTGCATACCACGAGGTTCTGAAAACCTACCGTGAGGCTGCCCTCTTGCCACAAATCGATGTGATTGGAATTGATTGCCACATTGGCTCTCAAATTACGACTACAGCACCCTATCTCGATGCCGTCGATAAAGTATTGGATTTGGTGGTCCAACTAAAAAAAGAAGGGGTGGTAATTCGTCACCTTGACTTGGGTGGTGGTCTTGGCATTTCGTATGGAACAGAAACGCCGCCAGACATTACTGAATTTACAAACACCCTGCTAAATCATGTTGCAGAGCGGGGCTTTGCTCACCTGGATGTCATATTAGAACCAGGGCGCTCACTGGTTGGCAATGCGGGCGTTTTACTGACTCGCGTGGAGTACCTAAAACCCGGTGCTGAAAAGAATTTTTGTATTGTCGATACGGCAATGACGGAGCTCATGCGCCCGGCGCTTTATGAGGCGTATCACGCCATTGTACCTATTCAAGAAAAAGAGCTTACCCCTCAGACCTATGATGTAGTCGGTCCCGTTTGCGAATCGGGCGATTGGCTTGGTCGTGATCGCAGCCTTGCTATTGAAGAAGGTGATTATTTAGCCATCCTCTCTGCTGGAGCCTACGGCTTTGTGATGTCTTCAAACTACAATACGCGCGCCCGTCCCGCTGAAATCATGGTGGATGGCGATAAAGCCTATGTGGTTCGTGATCGTGAACATGTCAACGATCTATTTGCGGGAGAACGCACCCTGCCTTAAAGCAAAACCCCGCATGAGGATGCGGGGTTTTGATGAGACATAGCAGATCAGATTAACGTAATCCCGCTATGTAATCTGAGACCGCTTTAATTTCAATATCTGACATCTTCCCTGCAATAGCAGTCATCGATGCATTATTTTTACGTGTACCATCGCGGAAATAGCCGAGTTGTGCCACCGAATACTCTGCCCACTGTCCACTGAGCAAAGGATATTGGGATGGAATACCGGCGCCATTTGCGCTATGGCATGACGCACATGCAGGAATGCCTTTTTCGGCGATGCCACCTGCGTAAATTTGCTTGCCCAAACCAATGGTTTCTTTGTTCTGAGCAACGCCCAGCGATACCTTTTGCTTATTTAAGTATGCAGCGATATTGGCCATATCCTGTTCAGTCAACGCAGCTGACATACCGGCCATAATCGCATTTGCACGCGTGCCATCTTTGTAATTTTTCAATTGCTTAATGGTGTAGGCGCTGTGCTGAGCTGCTAGCTTAGGCCATGCACCCGCAGCACTTTTGCCTTCGGCTCCATGGCAGCTTGCGCAGCCAATCACACCCCGTTGTGGATCACCGTTGTTATAGAGCTTCTCTCCGATCGCAACATCCGGTTTAGCTGCCTTGGCAGCCGGTTCAGCAGCAACAGCAACGGCAGCAAAACCGAGGCTTGCCGATGCTAAAAAGGTGAGCGCAGCAGCCCGAAAGCCGTTTAATTTGGAGATTTGAACAGATTGACGCATTATGTTTACCTTAACAAAAATTCCTAAGAGTGCATGGATAACGCCCATTTACCGACGCCCGCCATTTCTTCCACTATTTTCCGTGATTTTACAATAGCTTGCACACATGTCTAAACTCTTTCAAGCGCGTTTCGCCACCACCGTAAACGACATCCACTGCCTGCCTGAGCTGGGGCTGCGTGAGGTCGCCTTTGCTGGCCGGTCAAATGCGGGTAAATCCACTGCCATTAACGTTCTTTGCAATCAAAAAAGGTTGGCTTTTGCCAGTAAAACCCCTGGGCGGACCCAGCACATCAATTATTTTGGGGTTTTTGCTAAAGAGGACTTATTGGCTTATTTGGTGGACTTGCCGGGGTACGGCTATGCCGCCGTTAACCGAGAAACCAAATACCATTGGGATGGCCTTCTAAGCGACTATTTACAGCAACGTAACCCCTTGGTGGGCCTGATCCAGATTGTCGATGCTAGGCGGGGTATTACGGATCTGGATGAGCAAATGATTCAATGGTTCGTTCCTACCGGCAAGCCAATTCATATCTTGTTGAGTAAATGCGATAAATTGAATAAAAGCGAGTGTCGCCATGCCCTCGAGGCGGTGACCAAGCAATTGCAGCAGTACGATCCGGACTTGGGCGACGGCGCTAAGGCATCTTCCCGATTAACAGCGCAGCTATTTTCGAGTACAAAGCGGATTGGGCTGGAAGAAGCCGATAAACTGATTCTAAGTTGGCTATTTCCTAAACCTGAATCCATTACAGCACCTTTAACGACCGACATACCCCATGAGCTCACTATTCCAGTTTCCCGCCCATAGACCCCGCCGGATGCGTCGTGATGATTGGTCGCGCCGCCTGATTCAAGAAAACACCTTATCGTGCAGTGACTTGATCTACCCGGTATTTTTGCTGGAAGGCAAAAACCAAACGGAAGCGGTGAAGTCGATGCCCGGCGTGAGTCCTATGTCGCTGGATTTACTTCTTCCGGTAGCCCAGGAATGCGTCACTTTGGGTATCCCAGTACTTGCTCTGTTTCCAGTCATCAGTAGCCAACTTAAAACGCCAGATGGGCAAGAGGCGTTTAACCCCAACGGACTGGTTCCAACTGCGGTACGCGAGCTAAAAAAACACTTCCCTACTCTGGGCATCATGACCGATGTTGCGCTTGACCCCTATACAAGCCATGGTCAAGATGGCGTCTTGGATGATGCTGGTCGGATTCTGAATGATGAAACTACCGCCATCCTCGTCAAGCAAGCTGTGATGCATGCAAGCGCCGGTGTCGATATAGTGGCGCCGTCGGACATGATGGATGGTCGCATTGGCGCGATTCGCGCTGCACTTGAAAAGCAGCACTTGATTCACACCCGCATCATGGCCTACTCAGCCAAATATGCGTCGGCTTTTTATGGCCCATTTCGGGATGCAGTAGGTTCAGCCCAAAACCTTGGCAAAGCCGATAAAAAAACCTATCAAATGGATGTCGCCAATAGCGATGAAGCGTTGCGTGAGCTAGCACTCGACATCAGTGAAGGCGCTGATATGGTGATGGTCAAGCCCGGCATGCCCTATCTGGATATTGTCCGCAGAGCCAAAGATACGTTTGCATACCCCACCTTTGCCTATCAAGTGAGTGGCGAATATGCCATGCTAAAAGCAGCGGCGCAAAACGGCTGGCTTGATCACGATGCCGTCATGATGGAATCGCTGATGGCGTTCAAGCGCGCCGGTGCAGACGGGGTATTGACGTACTTTGCACTCGAAGCTGCGCGCCTGCTCAAAACAAATCCCTAAGCAGTTTTGCTTGCTTAGGGTGCTGCTGCGTTCAAACGCAGCAAGAAGCGATCCGGCGGCATAAAGCCAACTACGCGCTGATTGGTCTGCTCCTCGCCCGCGGGATTAAACAGCAGAATGCCGGGCGGGCCAAATAAACCATAGCGCTTAAGTAAGGCCTGGTGCTCGGCAATATTGCGGGTGACATCGGCTTGAACCAAAATAAATTCCTGCATTTTTTTTGCTACGGCTGGATTGGCAAAAGTCTTGATTTCCATTTCTTTACAGCTAATGCACCAGTCGGCATAAAAGTCGAGCAGCAAGGGCTTGCCGGTACGCTTGGCCTCGTCAAAGTATGGCTGTAAGGCCTCGATCGATCCAATCACCTTAAACTTCAAGTCGCCAAGTTGCTTTTCGGTTCGCGCTTGCCCATTTGCCACACTTTCAGTAGCGCTGTTATTACTAAGAAAGATCGGTGAAACAATCCACACAGCCAAGAGCACGAGTAATACACCCAATACCCGTTGCAGAGTAATCATCCACTTCCCTGTCGACGGAATCAGCATACGCGCTTCAACTGCAATGAATAAGAGCGGTAAGCCCATACCCAAGGCCATCACAAACAAAAGGCCGCCGCCCAAACTCATGGATCCCGTGTGGGCAATAAAACCCAGCACGCCAGCAAGCGGGGCTGTAATGCAGGGGCTAGCTACAAGTGTTGAAATCCCGCCCAAAATAAATGCGCCAAACACACTACCGCCTTTTTGCCGGCCAGCAATTCGGTCTATATAGGCTTGCCACGATTGCGGAAAGTGCAAATTGTAAAAACCAAACAAACTGCCTGCAAGCGCAAGCAGCAGTAATGCAAAAGCACTTAATACAATTGGATTTTGCAGTGCTTGCTGCGCGCCACTGCCTAGGGCTGCCATCAGCACGCCCGCCAAGGCATACATCAAAGCCATGCCCAAAACATATGCGCTAGCCAGTAAAAGTGCGCGTGATTTTTTGATCGGTTCACTTCGATTAGCGCCAAATAAAATGCTCGACAATATTGGCAGCATGGGCAATACACAAGGCGTAAATGCCAAGGCTAAGCCCAAAATGAAAAATGCTAAGAATAAATAAATACTAGGCGTATCTTTTAAGAAGGTACCAATGGCATTCACATCATCGCGCTGTTGCCACAAGCCCAGAAAACGATCGGTAACGCTTACTTGCTGATTACTCGTGCTAGTACTCTGGATTGCCTCATCCGGCAGGGGCATGACCTGTAGGCCAGGTGCGGCGATATTGAATTTCAAAGTAGTGGGCGGATAGCAAATTCCGCCATCGGCACAGCCTTGTAAATCGACTTCAATCTGAATTCCTTGACCTTTTTCCGCTAATGCAGCTCCGCCCGGCAGAGTCAAAATGACATCGATGGGGTACCGATAGATCGGCATGTTTTTCTGAAAGGTCTCGTCAAACTTCACTTCCGCTTTGGGTAATGTTGCCGTCAAGGTTTGGCTAGCGCCATCACTCTGAATCAACCGAAACTGGAAGGCCTCTTGGTAGAGGTAGTATCCCTTTGCCGTTAAAAAATCAACTTGCAGTTGCGTCTTTTTTTCAAGCCAGCTGACGGTTACCGGAAAGGCTTTATCGGGGTGTAAAAATGCTTTCTGAGCGCTGGCCGGCAGCATCAATAGAAAGCTAGCTACTATCGCAATAGCAGACAACAGCCATGCATTGATTCGGGGATGGGCTTGAAATAGCATCATCTAATTGGTCGTACCTGTTGTCTCTGCAATAACCCACCGAGCATAGTCTGGATCGCTATGAGTAATTGGATGAGCAATAATTTCAGGAACATCGTAAGGGTGATTTTGCTTGATGTAGTCTGAAATTGTAGTCCACTGGCCAGCAGTGGTTTTTGCTACCAATACCACCTCTTGCTCCTCGCAGATACGCCCCTCCCAACGGTAAATGGATTGCACGCCTGACTGTAGTTGCACACAGGCTGCCAAGTTGGCATCAATCAATCGCCTTGCCAGTGCTTTAGCAACTTCCATGTCTGGAAGACTCGTCATCACCAAGAGCAATTCAGTCATTGCAAGAATCCATTGTTCACTGTGTGATTCATAAATTAGGCTTATTAACAAAGCAAAAAGCCAGACCGAAGCCTGGCTTTTGACTATACCCCAAAGACTTAAGCTGCGTCCGCTTCGGCTGCAGTCTCTTCGACTTCTGGGCGATCCATCAGCTCAACCAAAGCCATTGGCGCATTGTCGCCATGGCGAAAGCCAAACTTCAAAATGCGCAAATAACCGCCTGGGCGTGTTGCGTAACGTGGGCCGAGTTCGGTAAAGAGCTTGGTGACGATATCGCGATCGCGGGTGCGATTAAAAGCCAAGCGGCGGTTTGCCAGATTGTCTTTTTTACCCAAGGTAATTAAAGGCTCAACAACCATGCGCAATTCTTTTGCTTTTGGCAAAGTGGTTTTAATCACTTCATGCTCTAAAAGCGAATTGGACATATTGCGCAACATCGCCAAACGATGCGATGAAGTTCTGTTGAGTTTGCGTAAGCCGTTTCCGTGACGCATGGTGCTTCCTTTCTAATTATTTCTCGAGGCTAGCGGGTGGCCAGCTCTCAAGTTTCATGCCAAGACTCAAGCCACGCGCCGCTAAAACATCCTTAATTTCATTCAAGGATTTGCGACCCAAGTTAGGTGTCTTTAACAATTCATTTTCGGTACGTTGGATCAAGTCACCAATGTAATAAATATTCTCAGCCTTCAAGCAATTGGCTGAGCGTACTGTCAACTCAAGATCATCCACTGGACGCATCAACATTGGATCAACGGTCGATGAGCGGCTTGGAGCCAAATCACCCATGACTTCGCTGCTTTCCAGCGCAGCAAAGACAACCAACTGATCAACTAAGATGCTAGCGGCTTGACGAATCGATTCCTCTGGCGATAACACGCCGTTGGTTTCAATGGTCATGACCAAACGATCTAAGTCGGTTCGTTGCTCAACGCGAGCAGACTCTACTGCATAGCTTACGCGTGAAACCGGGCTAAACGACGCATCCAATACAATGCGTCCAATTAACTTGGTCGCTTCATCGTGATACTGGCGCATATTGCCTGGAACATATCCACGGCCTTTTTCAACCTTGATCTGCATATCCAGCTTACCGCCTGCGGACAAATGGGCAATCACGTGATCTGGGTTAATGATTTCCACATCGTGTGGCAAATCAATGTCTTTCGCTGTAACAACGCCAGGACCTTCTTTGCGCAAATTAATTGTCACCTCATCGCGTGACTGGAGCTTGAATACAACGCCCTTCAAATTTAACAATAAATTAACTACGTCTTCTTGTACGCCATCCAGAGTGGAATACTCATGAACAACGCCAGCAATAGCAACTTCAGTAGGAGCAAAACCCACCATGGATGACAGCAATACACGGCGTAAGGCATTGCCTAAAGTATGGCCATAGCCACGCTCAAACGGCTCCATGACAACTTTTGCTTGATTTGCTGTAATGGCTTCAACAGAAATAATTTTTGGCTTGAGCAAATTTGTTTGCATATTTTCTTCCTTAAAGTGCCTAATTAGCGCGAATACAATTCGACGATCAAACTTTCATTAATTTCACCGCTAATTTCATCGCGGTCTGGCACTTGTTTAAATGTTCCCTCGAGCTTTGCCGCATCAACCGATACCCAATTCACTGCGCTTGTTTGCTGCACTAAATTGAGTGATTCTTGAATGCGGGTTTGCTTCTTTGCTTTTTCACGAATTGCAATGATGTCGCCTGGCTTGACCTGAATCGATGGAATATTCACTGCACTGCCATTGAGCATGATGGCGCAATGAGACACCAACTGACGGGCTTCTGCACGCGTAGAGCCAAACCCCATGCGATAAACCACGTTATCCAGACGGGACTCCAAGAGCTGCAATAGGGTTGCGCCCGTATTGCCTTTACGACGCTCTGCTTCTGCAAAATAACGGCGGAACTGACGCTCTAAAATTCCGTACATGCGTTTGACTTTTTGCTTCTCGCGCAACTGATTGCCATAATCCGAAGTCCTGGAGCCTGATGTGCGTCCATGTTGACCTGGCTTGGTATCTAGTTTGCATTTATCCGACAGAGCACGACGTGCGCTCTTTAGAAATAAGTCGGTGCCTTCCCGACGGGATAATTTGGCCTTAGGGCCTAAGTAACGTGCCACGATGCTTTCCTTTCTTTGCCGCAGTCTTTCGACCAGCGGTGAGTTCATCCTTTACAGCAGATGAACAGTGGGCTTTAATAAAAAATAACTAAACGGATACTGCGAACTGCAAAAAATTAAATACGGCGACGCTTTGGAGGGCGGCAACCATTGTGCGGCACTGGCGTTACGTCTTGAATCTCGGTAATCTTGATTCCCAAGGAATTCAAGGCACGAACAGCGGATTCACGACCTGGGCCAGGGCCCTTAATTTGAACTTCTAAATTCTTAATGCCACATTCGATTGCAGCTTTACCTGCAACCTCAGCCGCTACCTGTGCAGCAAATGGAGTTGACTTACGTGAGCCTTTAAAGCCTTGACCACCAGAAGTAGCCCACGACAAGGCATTGCCTTGGCGATCTGTAATGGTAATGATGGTGTTATTAAACGAAGCGTGGACGTGCGCAATGCCGTCTGCTACGTTCTTTTTCACTTTCTTACGCGCACGCTGTGCGGCTGCGTTTGAAGTACTTTGCTGTTTTGCCATGTCGTTAAACTCTCTCGATTATTTCTTAAGTGCGATGCCAGACTTCCGTGGGCCCTTACGGGTACGCGCGTTGGTCTTGGTACGTTGGCCGCGAACTGGCAGGCCCTTACGATGGCGAACGCCACGATAGCAGCCCAAGTCCATCAAGCGCTTGATGCTCATCGTGACTTCACGACGCAGGTCACCTTCAGTCGTCAGCTTGCCGACTTCGTCGCGCAACTTTTCTAAATCGCTATCGGTTAGGTCTTTGACTTTCTTGTCAATAGGAACGCCAGTCGACGCACAAATTTTGCGTGCTTGTGTTGTGCCAATGCCAAAGATAGCCGTTAAGCCGATAACGGTATGTTGATGATTTGGGATGTTTACCCCAGCGATACGTGCCATGAGAATTCCTCTTAATTAACCGAATTAGCCTTGACGCTGCTTATGACGTGGATCTGACGAGCAAATCACACGCACAACGCGTTTGCGCTTAATGATCTTGCAATTTCTGCAAATGCACTTTACGGATGCCAATACTTTCATAACTCACCTATTCAAAAATATGTACTGCTAATTACTACTTCGCGCGGAAAATAATGCGCGCACGCGTCAGGTCGTATGGAGTCATCTCCACCGTCACCTTGTCCCCTGGAAGAATTCGAATGTAATGCATCCGCATCTTTCCAGAAATGTGCCCTAATACAACGTGTCCGTTTTCTAGCTTTACGCGAAACATTGCGTTCGGCAAATTCTCAACTACCTCACCAGCCATTTGAATAACATCATCTTTTGACATAGTTACTGTGTAATACCCATCTTAAAATTGGCCTTCTTCATTAAAGAGCCATACTGCTGCTGCATTACAAACGACTGCACTTGGGACATAAAGTCCATTGCTACGACAACAATAATCAAGAGCGAGGTGCCGCCAAAATAGAACGGTACGTTGTACTTCAAGACCAAAAACTCTGGCAGTAAGCACACGAGAACCATATAAATTGCGCCGCCCAAAGTTAAACGTACCAAAATCTTGTCGATGTAACGGGCTGTTTGATCACCTGGGCGAATGCCTGGAACAAAAGCGCCGCTCTTTTTCAAGTTATCTGCAGTATCCCGGCTGTTGAATACCAAAGCGGTGTAGAAGAAACAGAAGAAAATAATGGCTGCGGCGTAAAGGATCACATAAACCGGCTGACCTGGGGCCAATGTCGCTGCTAAATCTTTAATGACGCTGCTGAACATATTGGTCGGCTCGCCCGATGTGAACCAACCAGCAATCGTGGCAGGAAACAAAATAATCGACGAAGCGAAAATGGGGGGAATTACTCCGGCCATATTGAGCTTCAGTGGCAAATGGGATGATTGACCGCCATACACTTTATTGCCAACCTGGCGCTTAGCGTAATTAACGAGGATGCGTCGCTGGCCGCGCTCTACAAACACAACGAAATAAGTTACCGCAATAACAATCAAGACGATAAATAAGCCAGCCAAGATGCTCATGGAACCAGTGCGAACTAACTCCGACAAGCCGCCGACTGCACTGGGTAAACCAGAAACAATTCCGGCAAAAATAATGATGGAAATGCCATTACCTAAACCGCGCTCAGTGATTTGCTCGCCAAGCCACATGAGGAACATCGTTCCAGTAACCAAAGTAATTACTGTGTAAACCTGAAAAGCCACACCGGGATCAATAACCAAACCAGGCTGTGCTTCCAATGCCACTGAAATACCCAAGGCTTGGAAGGTCGCCAACACAACGGTTGCATAACGGGTGTACTGCGTAATCTTGCGTTGGCCAGCTGGGCCCTCTTTTTTCATCGCCTCAAGCGATGGAACAATAATCGTTGTTAACTGCATTATGATCGATGCAGAAATGTAAGGCATGATGCCCAGCGCAAAGACGGTAAAGCGTGATAAAGCGCCACCTGAGAACAGGTTAAACATGCCCAAAATACCGTCTTTTTGACCTGAAAATAATTCAGCTAGCTGATTTGGGTCGATGCCAGGGACTGGAATGTGCGCACCGATTCTAAAAACAACCAAAGCGAGCAGCAGGAAAACCAAGCGACGACGTAAATCGCCGAACTTGCCCCCCGCTTGCGCAGCGCCTTGAGTGTTGGAAGAGCCGAGTGCCATTACTGTCTCAATTAAGCCTGATCAACCAACTTACCACCAGCAGCTTCAATAGCGGCTTTTGCGCCTGCAGTTGCGGTTAAGCCTTTTAAAGTGACAGCGCGCTTGAGCTCACCGGTCTTAATTACCTTAACGGCATTGATCTGCTCGCCAGCATAACCATGCTGCTTCAAGACCAAAAGATCTACCTCGGGTAAACCAATCTTCTCTAAGTCATTCAATGTAATTTGACCAACGTGGCGACGGGTCAAGGATACGAAGCCGCGCTTTGGCAGACGACGATACATTGGCATCTGACCACCTTCGAAGCCAACCTTATGAAAGCCGCCAGAGCGAGACTTTTGTCCTTTGTGTCCACGGCCAGCTGTTTTGCCTAGGCCAGAACCGATACCACGTCCAACGCGGCGGGGATTTTTCTTAGAACCTTCTGCAGGTTTAATTGTGTTGAGTTGCATAGTATTTGCCTATATATCTTGCTGATCGTTAGCCGATGACTTTGACCAAATAAGAAACTTTATTAATCATTCCGCGTACTGCAGGCGTATCTTGTAATTCTGAAACCGAATTAATCCGGCGAAGGCCTAAACCGCGAACAGTGGCACGGTGACTTTCACGTGTGCCAATCAAACTGCGAACCAATTGCAGTTTGACTTTGGAGTTGGATTGCGTTGTCATTTATAAATTCCTAATCTCGTGGTCTTAGCCCAGAATCTCTTCAACTGACTTACCGCGCTTGGCAGCAATTTCAGAAGGAGTGCTCATCTTGCTTAAACCATCGATGGTTGCACGAACCATGTTGTAAGGATTGGTTGAACCAATCGACTTCGCAACCACGTTGGTTACGCCCATGACATCAAAAATAGCGCGCATCGGACCGCCGGCGATTACGCCTGTACCGTCTTTTGCCGGGGAAATCATCACCCGCGATGCGCCATGCTGACCGATCACGGTATGCTGCAATGTGCCCTTGCGGAGCGTTACCTTGATCATCTTGCGACGGGCTTCGTCCATTGCCTTTTGAACAGCCACAGGAACTTCTTTCGACTTTCCTTTACCCATTCCAATACGGCCATCGCCATCGCCTACTACAGTCAGTGCGGCAAAACCTAAAATACGGCCGCCCTTCACTACTTTCGTTACGCGATTAACAGCAATCATCTTTTCGCGAAGACCATCATCGCGCTCTTCGGATTGCATTTTGGTTTGCATTTTTGCCATGTTTTTTCCTAAACCAATCTGTTAGAACTTCAGGCCGGCTTCACGCGCGGCTTCAGCTAATGCTTTAATACGGCCGTGATAACGGTGGCCAGAGCGATCAAAAGCAACGTCCACAACTCCGGCTTTGACGGCACGCTCAGCAATTAACTTGCCGACTTGTTGGGCCGCTGTGGCGCTTCCGCCATTCTTAATTGCTGCACGAAGTTCTTTTTCCATGGTTGACGCTGCTGCGAGTACTTTTGTACCGCATGGGCTATAAACCTGAGCAGAAATATGGCAGTTGCTGCGGATAACCGTTAAACGGTTTGCCAATGCTTCGGCGATCCGAATGCGGGTCTGCCGAGCGCGCCTTAATCTTGATTCGTCTTTATTCATATCTAATCCCGATTACTTCTTTTTAGTTTCTTTGAGATGCACGACTTCGTCGATATAACGCACACCCTTGCCTTTGTATGGCTCTGGTGAACGGTATGCGCGAACCTCTGCAGCAACTTGACCAACCTGCTGCTTGTTGTAGCCTTTAATAACGATTTCAGTTTGCGATGGCGTTTCCGCTTTCACACCCTTTGGCAGGTTGTAAATAATGTCGTGTGAGAAGCCGAGTTGCAATTTCAAGGTATCGCCCTGAGCAGCAGCACGGTAACCAACGCCAACCAAGCTCAGCTTGCGCTCAAAGCCAGTGGTAACACCAATCACCATATTGTTAACTAATGCACGGGTAGTACCCGACAGCGCAGCTGATTCTACTGTGTCATCTTTACGTTCGACGTTGATGAAACCGTCTGCCTGGCTTAAACCAATGCAGGTGTTCAAGGTATGGTTCAGGGTGCCTAATGGGCCCTTTACCGTTACATTCAAACCGCTAATGGTTACTTCAGCACCTTTTGGTACTGGAATGGGGGATTTTCCGACTCTGGACATAGTGCTCTCCTTAGGCGACGTAGCAAATAACTTCGCCACCCACGCCAGTAGCGCGCGCTTTGCGATCGGTCATCACACCCTGAGGCGTAGAAATAATTGCTACTCCCAGACCGTTCATGACTTCAGGAATATCGTGACGGCCTTTATAGATCCGCAATCCAGGCGTAGATACGCGCTGAATGCGTTCAATAACGGCACGGCCAGCGTAATACTTCAGCTCGATATGCAATACCGGCTTCGCAGCTTCGCCCTTGATTTCAAAACCATCGATATAGCCCTCTTCTTTCAGGACTTTGGCGATGGCCACTTTAATTTTTGATGACGGCATGACAACCATCGGTTTCTGCACCGCTTGCGCGTTGCGAATCCGGGTCAACATGTCGGCGATTGGATCGCTTATGCTCATGAGTTCTCCTAATTCTTTCGCCGCTTACCAGCTGGCCTTGGTTAAACCGGGGATTTCGCCACGGAAGGCGATTTCACGAATCTTGCTACGGGCCAAACCGAATTTACGGAATGTGCCACGTGGTCGACCGGTCAATGAACAACGATTCCGCTGGCGGATCGGGCTTGCGTTACGTGGTAGAGCTTGCAATTTCAGGCGTGCTTCATAGCGCTCTTCGTCGCTACGGGCTGTATCGGCGATGATGGCCTTTAGTTCAGCCCGCTTTGCTGCGTATTTCTCTACACATTTAGCGCGCTTATTCTCGCGCTCAATTAGGGATAGTTTTGCCACGTTAGCCTCTTAATTGCGGAAAGGGAATTTAAATGCCGCCAACAGCGCTTTTGCTTCATCGTCTGTTTTTGCGGTTGTCGTAATGCTGATATTTAAGCCACGAAGCGAATCGATTTTGTCGTATTCAATTTCAGGGAAAATAATTTGTTCTTTAACGCCGATGTTGTAGTTACCACGGCCATCAAATGCCTTGCCTGAGATGCCGCGGAAGTCACGTACGCGAGGTAGTGCAACCGTAACAAAACGGTCTAAGAATTCAAACATGCGTGCGCCGCGTAAGGTAACCATGGCACCAATGGGATAGCCTTGACGAATTTTAAATCCGGCAATCGCTTTACGTGCTTTGGTTACCACTGGCTTTTGACCGGCCACTTTAGTTAAATCGCCAACGGCATTCTCGATGATCTTCTTATCATTCACTGCGTCGCCAAGGCCCATGTTTAGGGTGATCTTGGTAATGCGTGGAACTTCCATTACCGACTTGTAACCGAATTTGGTCATCAAATCGCCAACGACTTTTTCTTTATAGTGTTCTTGTAAACGTGTGCTCATAATTTCTCCGGGCCCTTATGCGCTTAACGTTGCGCCAGTGGTTTTCAGAAAACGGACTTTCTTGCCCGCATCCACTTTGATACCAACCTTAGAAGCCTTACCGTTTGCATCCACCAAAGCCACGTTGGATACATGGATCGGCATCACTTTGTCGATCATGCCGCCAGTTGTACCTGTGTTTGGATTAGGTTTAACGCTCTTTTTATAGACGTTGACACCTTCAACTACCAATTTATTCTCGAGTACATTCGTGACTGTTCCTTTTTTGCCTTTATCGCGGCCAGTCAGAACAATGACGGAGTCACCTTTACGAATCTTTTTCATATCTACCCCTTAAATCACTTCAGGCGCGAGGGAAACGATCTTCATGAACTTCTCGGTACGCAATTCACGCGTAACCGGTCCAAAGATACGAGTTCCAATCGGCTCAAGCTTGGCATTCAGCAGCACTGCGGCATTGGCATCGAACTTAATCAATGAGCCGTCTGGGCGGCGTACGCCCTTAGCGGTTCTCACCACTACTGCGTTATAAATATCACCTTTTTTTACACGGCCACGTGGAGCAGCGGACTTCACGCTGACTTTGATGACATCACCGATACTGGCGTAGCGACGCTTAGAGCCGCCCAATACCTTGATGCACAACACTTCACTGGCGCCCGTATTATCGGCAACCTGCAATCTACTTTCGGTCTGAATCATTTCTATTTCCCCAACTTATTGGCCAAAGGCGAACAGTTTTGGTTCCGTCAATGGGCCCTAGCATGGCTAAAAACCCGGATTTAATGGAAAAACACTTCTGTGTACTACGAGAAGCCTTCTATCTTACTACTTATAAGGGGTAAATAGCAAGCCTGCTTGCCTACTTTCCCCTTAAATAAACTTAAATTCCCTTGGACGCTTCAACCAAACGGGTAACAACCCACGACTTTGTACGTGAAATTGGTCTAGATTCAGAAATTTCAACGGTATCACCCATTTTGTACTGGCTGGATTCGTCATGAGCATGGTACTTTTTCGACTGCCCGACGTATTTCCCATACAGCGCATGCTTTACTTGACGCTCTACCAACACAGTCACCGTTTTTTGCATTTTGTCGCTAACGACACGGCCTACCAGGGTGCGGCGCAAGGGTTTAGATAATTCGGTCATATCCCTCTTTCCTTATTTCTGTGCAGTTTTTTGGGTAATAAACGTCTTAAGGCGAGCAATTTCACGCTTTGTTTTACCCAATTGGCTGGTGTTAGTAAGTTGCTGCGTTCCCTTTTGCATGCGGAGCTTGAAACTCGCTTTCAAGAGCTCAGTCAGCTCTACATTTAAGGCAGGCAGGTCTTTCGATGCTAATTCTGTCTTTTTCATAATCTTTTCCCGATCAACCTAGGTGGCGAATCACGAATGTGGTTTGCAATGGCAACTTAGCTGCAGCAAGCTTGAAAGCCTCCCGCGCCAATGCCTCATCAACGCCATCCATTTCGTACAACACTTTGCCTGGCTGAATTTCTGCAACGTAGTACTCTGGATTACCTTTACCGTTACCCATACGTACTTCGGCTGGTTTTTGCGAAATTGGCTTATCTGGGAAAATACGAATCCAGATACGACCACCCCGCTTAATATGGCGGGTCATCGCACGACGTGCCGACTCAATTTGGCGTGCGGTTAAACGACCACGGCCAACTGCCTTCAATCCAAAGTCACCAAAGGCAACTGAACTGCCGCGTGTTGCAACGCCAGTATTACGACCTTTTTGTTCTTTGCGGTATTTGCGACGCTTTGGTTGCAACATGCTTTATTCTCCTGGCTTCTCTGTTTCAGCTGCAGCATCTGGCTTGGCTGCTGCTTTGCTAACACGCTTAACGGCTGGTTTTGCAACTACCAATGGCTTTGCGTCACCTGCAGCGGGTGTACGACGGGCTGTTTTTGCTGGCACACGGCGTGGTTTTTTATCGTCTGCTGCTGGCTCTACTGGGGCTGCTGCTGGCGCATCCGCACCGCGACCCAATGTATCACCTTTATAAACCCATACTTTGACACCAATAATGCCGTAGGTTGTTTCTGCTTCCGATGTTGCGTAATCAATGTCCGCCTTCAAGGTATGAAGTGGCACACGACCTTCGCGATACCATTCGCGACGCGCAATCTCGGCGCCATTCAAACGACCGGAAGACATGATCTTGATACCTTGCGCGCCAAGGCGCATTGCGTTTTGCATGGCACGCTTCATGGCACGACGGAACATAATGCGCTTCTCTAACTGCTGAGTAATCGAGTCAGCGATTAATTGTGCGTCTACTTCTGGCTTACGAATTTCTTCAATATTCACATGGACGGGAACGCCCATGCGCTTTTGCAGTTCGCGGCGGAGCACTTCAATATCCTCGCCTTTTTTCCCAATCACCACACCTGGACGCGAGCTATAAATCGTGATGCGTGCGTTTTTAGCAGGGCGCTCAATGATAACTTTGCTAACGGAGGCATTCTTTAACTTCTTTTTCAAATAGATGCGAACGTCCACATCTTCTTTGAGCATTTTTGCAAAATCAGTATTGTTTGCATACCAACGCGATGTCCAATTCTTGCTTACCGAGAGTCGGAATCCGGTGGGGTTTATCTTTTGGCCCATATCTTTCCTTAGTTACTCAAGGTCACGCTAATGTGACAAGTTTGTTTTTCGATTTGATTGCCACGACCCTTGGCACGTGCAGTAAAGCGCTTCAAAGAAGTGCCTTTATCAACAATAATTGTGGCAACTTTGAGCTCATCAATATCAGCACCCTTATTGTGTTCAGCGTTGGCCATTGCAGACTCAACTACCTTCTTCACAATAAAAGCAGCCTTCTTGGGGCTGAAATTTAAAATGGTCATGGCACGTGCAATTGGCAAACCACGAATTTGATCAGCGACCAAACGTGTCTTTTGCGCAGAAATGCGGGCGCCCTTATGAATAGCTTTAACTTCCATCATCATCCCCTTACTTCTTCGTTACTTTCTTGTCAGCAGCGTGACCTTTGAAAGTACGGGTCAAAGCGAACTCGCCTAACTTATGACCCACCATGTTTTCTGATACATAAACCGGAACGTGTTGACGACCGTTGTGTACCGCAATTGTCAGACCAATGAAGTCGGGCAGAATTGTGGAACGGCGTGACCAAGTTTTAATCGGCTTTTTGTCTTTGTTAGCCTGTGCAACTTCCACTTTTTTTACTAAGCTGGCGTCGCAAAATGGGCCTTTTTTAGCTGAACGTGTCATATCTATTTATCCTTATCGCTTAACGTTTTTGACGACGTTGAACGATCATCGAAGTTGTACGCTTGTTACGACGTGTACGATAACCTTTGGTTGGAGTGCCCCATGGGGATACAGGTACACGGCCTTCGCCAGTCTTGCCTTCACCACCGCCATGTGGGTGATCGACTGGGTTCATTGCCACACCGCGAACGGTTGGGCGAATACCACGCCAGCGATTTGCACCTGCTTTACCAATCTGACGCAGGCTGTGCTCTTCGTTGCCAACTTCTCCAATCGTGGCACGGCACTCAATCAGAATGCGACGTACTTCGCCAGAGCGCAAACGAACCTGGGCATACACTCCTTCGCGTGCCAGTAAAACGGCGGAGCCACCTGCAGAGCGAGCGATTTGCGCGCCTTTGCCTGGGAGCATTTCAACGCAGTGAATCGTGCTACCAATTGGGATGTTACGAATTGGTAAGTTGTTACCTGCTTTGATTGGTGCTTGCGAACCATTCATGACGGGCTGACCTGCAACCATGCCTTTAGCGGCAATAATGTAACGACGCTCACCGTCTGCAAACAACAATAAGGCGATGTTTGCGCTGCGGTTTGGATCGTATTCCAAGCGCTCTACTTTGGCTGCAATACCATCTTTATCGTTGCGCTTAAAGTCGACAACACGATAGTGGTGCTTATGACCACCGCCTTTATGACGAGTAGTAATATGGCCGTTGTTATTTCGACCGGCTTTTTGAATCTGTGGCTCCAGCAACGCTGCGAAAGGTTTTCCTTTATGCAGGTCTGGGTTTACCACCTTGACCATTGAGCGACGACCTGGTGAGGTCGGTTTTGTTTTCATCAAAGGCATGATTAATTCGCCTCCGCTTCAAAGTTGATTTCTTGACCAGGCTTCAAGTTAACGTAAGCCTTCTTGACGTGATCGCGGCGACCTTCAAAACGGCCATAGCGCTTTGGCTTGCCTTTTTGATTGACGATTTGAACTGAGTCCACTTGAACTTTGAACAGCAATTCAACGGCTTGCTTCACATCACTCTTGTTTGCGGCGCGGTCCACCTGAAAAACCACTTGCTCGTTTTTCTCAGCGACCATGGTTGCTTTTTCCGAAATAACCGGTCCGAGCAAAACCTTCATCAGGTTGTGATCATTTCTGCGTGTTTGGCTCATTTCAGCAACTCCTCGATTTTGGCAATCGCTGCTTTGCTCACCAACACTTTTTGATACTGAACCAAGGAAAGCGGATCAGCATGTTGTGGCTCTACTACGGCAACTTTATGCAAATTGCGTGCAGCTAAGTACAAGTTTTCGCTGACCTGATCAACAATAATCAGCACCGAATCCAAGCCCATTGCTTTTACCTTTTCGGCAAGCACTTTGGTCTTTGGAGCATCGAGCTCAAATTGATCAACCACGTTTAAGCGTCCTTCGCGAGCTAACTGAGACAGAATCGATCTCATACCAGCGCGATACATTTTTTTATTGACTTTGTGGCTGAAATTTTCTTCTGGGGAGTTCGGGAATATCCGACCACCTCCGCGCCACAATGGGGAAGAGCTCATACCAGCACGTGCACGGCCAGTGCCTTTTTGGCGCCATGGCTTTTTGGTGGTGTGCTTAACTTGCTCACGGTCTTTTTGTGCGCGGTTACCGCTACGTGCATTGGCTTGATACGCCACTACTACTTGGTGAACCAATGCTTCGTTGTATTCGCGCTCGAACACTTCGGGTGAGGCTTGAATGCCTGCAGCGAGAGTGCCGTTATCTTGGAGAAGCTTGAGTTCCATATTCGCTCTCCTTATTTCTTCTTCAGCGGTGTCTTAACCGCTGGAGTAACGATGACTTTACCGCCTGGGGCGCCAGGTACGGCACCTTTCACCATGATCAGATTGCGTTCTGTATCAATGCGGGCGATGACTAAATTTTGTACGGTGCGTGTAACGTCACCAAGGTGGCCTGTCATGCGCTTACCTGGGAACACACGTCCTGGATCTTGTGCCATACCAATCGAACCTGGCACATTGTGCGAACGGGAGTTACCGTGACTGGCGCGACCAGAAGCGAAATGGTAACGCTTGATGGTACCGGCATAACCTTTACCAATCGAAACGCCTTGCACATCAACCTTTTGGCCGGCTGCAAATGCTGCATCTGCTGGAATAACTTGGCCGGGCTTCATTTCTGCAATTTTGGCTGCATCCAAATGAAATTCATTCAATGCATTGCCAGCCATTACGCCCGCTTTTGCAAAATGACCTGCCATAGGTTTGGTTACGCGCGTTGCTCTACGGGTGCCGTGGGCTAACTGAATGGCATCATAGCCATCGGTTTCCTGGGTCTTAATTTGAGCAACCCTGTTATCACTCACGTCAATGACGGTGACAGGGATGGAATCCCCTTCATCCGTAAAAAGACGGGTCATACCGACCTTGCGGCCGATTAAGCCTAAGCTCATATTCATGCTCCACGCCGACTTCGATTGGTCAGCAATAATTTAATTTAAGTAAGTGATTTATGGACAAATATGTTAATAAATCAATAACTTACAACATAAACGGGTCAGAAATTACATCTCTGTACCGAGAAAAGCCTTCAATTCTATCGTGCCAAACTGATTTAGGCAAGGCCTAAATCGGATAAGTGCCATTACTGCAGCTTGATTTCGACGTCCACGCCTGCTGGAAGGTCTAATTTCATCAATGCATCCACTGTTTTTTCAGTTGGATCAACAATATCCATCAAACGCAGATGGGTACGAATCTCTAACTGATCGCGCGACGTTTTATTGACGTGGGGCGAACGCAGAATGTCAAAACGCTCGATACGCGTTGGCAAAGGTACTGGTCCTTTTACCACTGCGCCGGTACGCTTTGCTGTATCAACGATTTCAGCAGCCGACTGATCAATCAGGCGGTAGTCAAACGCTTTAAGACGAATACGAATTTTCTGGTTTTGCATAGTAATTCCAAAGAGCGGTGCGGTGCTGCCACGTTATATTTCTAAAGAGCTCGGTGGCATCTGCAGCACAGACGCCACCGGTTAGCAAAACGCTAAATAATTTTTACTACTTAATACCTAAGGCAATTAAGCCAAAATCTTTGCTACCACGCCGGCGCCAACCGTACGGCCACCTTCGCGGATCGCAAAACGCAAACCTTCTTCCATCGCGATGGGGGCGATGAGCTTGACGGTAATGCTGACGTTGTCGCCTGGCATCACCATCTCTTTATCT